>CBDUCU010000001.1:0-29217 GCA_965365725.1 uncultured bacterium
CCGCCGGCGCGCAAATCCCTGACCGCTTGGCGCGCTACAGGGAAGAGTTAAACGCCGAGCAATTTGCGGTGGCAACCGCTCCGGCAGGCGCGGCCCTCGTCATCGCCGGCGCGGGGTCGGGCAAGACGCGCGCCATCACTTACCGCGTCGCATACCTTGTCGAGCACGCCGTCTCGCCGCAGCGCATCATGCTGGCGACGTTTACCAACCGCGCTGCGCGCGAGATGCTCCGGCGCGTCGAGCAATTAACAGGCGGCTCAACCGATGTTGCGCGACGAGTCTGGGGCGGAACTTTTCATCGCATCGCCAACCTCATCCTTCGTCGCCACGCCGAATCAATCGGCTACACCGCAAACTACACGATTCTCGATGCGGAAGACGCGCGCGATTTTCTAAACGTCTGCATCGACGAAGCGGGCGTTGACACGCGCGCGCGCCGCTTTCCAAAGGCCGAAGTCCTGCAAGACATCATCAGCTTTGCCACCAACACCGACCGCCCCATCGAAGACGTCGTCGCGCGCCGTTATCCATACTTTGAGCCTCTGACCGCAGCCGTCAAACAGGTTGACCGCGTCTTTATCGAGCGCAAACGCGAGCGCAACGTGATGGATTACGACGACCTGCTTCTGAATTGGAAACGCCTCCTGATGGAGCGCGACGAGATTGCGCGGCTTTATCAAGACACGTTCGAGCACATTCTTGTCGATGAGTATCAGGACACAAACAAGTTGCAGGCCGAGATTGTCGATCTGCTGGCGGTGAAACACAAAAACGTGATGGTCGTCGGCGACGATGCGCAATCGATCTTTGCCTGGCGCGGAGCGGAGTGGACGAACATCTACGAGTTTGAAAAACGCTACGCGGGCGCGCAGGTCTTCCGGCTCGGAACAAACTACCGCTCAACGCCCGAAATTCTCTCGGTCGCAAACGTTTCAATCGCTGCAAACCGTAAACAGTTTCCAAAAACTTTACGCGCCGCGCGTCCTTCGCTCGGCCTACAGCCCGCGCTTATTCCATGCCGCGACGCAGACCAGCAGGCCGCCTTCACAGCCTCGCGCATACTCGAATTGCGCGACGAAGGCATCTCTCTCAAAGAGACCGCCGTGCTCTATCGCTCTCATTACCATTCGCTTGAGCTTCAGCTTGAGCTGACGCGACGCGGCATCCCCTATCGCATCCGTAGCGGCGTGCGCTTTTTCGAGCAGGCCCATATCAAAGACGCTGTCTCTTATCTGCGGCTGACGGTCAACCCGCGCGACGAGCTTGCATGGAAGCGCGTGCTAAAGCTTGTGCCAAACGTAGGGACGGCAACAGCCAATCGCGTCTGGGAACGCATCGCCTACGCGCCCGACCCGCTTGCGCTGGTTGTGCGCGGCGAAGCAGACCATACGGCCTCGCGTCGCGGCACGGCATGGACAGAGTTTCGCGCGCTTCTTGAATCGCTTGTTGCAGAAGAGGTGCGCGCAAACCCCGCGCGACAGCTCGAACTCGTGCTTGCGCGCGGCTACGAAGCCTTGCTCGAATCAAATTACGAGAACGCCGAAGCGCGCATAGAAGATTTGCGGCAGCTCGCTCTTTACGCCGCGCGCTACAGCTCGACCGAAGATTTTTTGGCCGAATTAGCGCTGCTCTCAACCGAACGCTACGGCGCGCCGCAACCCTTAACCGCCGAAGACGTCGTCTCGGGCGGCGACGAAGACGAACTGCTGACGCTCACCTCCGTGCATCAGGCAAAAGGTCTCGAATGGCGCGCGGTCTTTATCATCTGGGCTTCGGACGGTCGCTTCCCAAGCCCCAAAAGTTTGCGCGATGCAGAGGGCGAAGAGGAAGAGAGACGGCTCTGGTACGTGGCGCTTACGCGCGCGCGCGACCAGCTCTACATCGCCTATCCGCTTACCGCCGCCGACCGCAGCCGCATGACCGTGCTCCAACGCCCCTCGCGCTTCATCACAGAAGTTCCGCCCGATCTGTTCGAGGTCTGGAGCCTCGAAGAAGAGAACGCGCTCGCCGCCGCATCTTTGAAAAACGCATTGACGGGCGCAAAAGAAGAGAGCAGCGAAGAGCCTCAAGCAGAGACGGACGGCGCAGAAGAGTACGTCAACTAAAGATCAGGATTTACACACAAAGACGAGGCCATAATCTTTGACCGAACGCGACGCAACGCACACCGACCGCACGCTCACGGTAGAGACAAAGCTTTACTACGATCTTTTCGTCCCCAACGCACACGCACCTGCGCCGCTTCTGATTGCGCTGCACGGCTATGGCAGCAACAAAGCGCGCATGATGCGCGATGCGCGCGCCTGCGCGCCCGAAGGTTTCGCCGTCGCTTCGTTGCAAGGCCCGCATCAACACCTCAAAGAAGCGCGCGAGCCGGGCGGCCCGCTCCGCTATGGCTTCGGCTGGCTGACAAACTTTCATCCGGAAGACTCTGTTGCCACGCATCACCGCGCACTCCTTGACCTGAGCGACGCTCTCATCAAACAACGCGTCGCGCGCCGCGAAGCAATCTTTCTTCTTGGATTTTCGCAAACCTCCGCGCTCAACTTTCGCTTCGCCTTTACACACACTGAAGTTCTGCGCGGCTGCATTTGCGTATGCGGCGGGCTTCCCGGCGATTGGCATACAAGCGAACTGTATAAACCTACACGGGCTTCAATTCTTTATCTTCACGGCACGCGCGACGAGTTTTATCCGCCCGCGCGCGTCGCTGATTATGCAGACCAATTGCACACACGCGCCGATGATGTCGAGATAAAATCTTACGACGCAGGGCACGAGATGACGGATGCGATGCACAGAGACATCCGTGCCTGGCTTGCCGCCCGCGCGCACGTCTGATCTGCTCTTTTCGCCCGCGTTTGTGAAAGGCAAAAAAAGATGGAACGTCGTCCCGCATTTCTCTTTTCAATTATGATTTGCTTGCTTACGTTCGGAGGTTGCACGAACGTCTCTGAGGTGTCGAACGAAGAAGGCAAGCGCAATATCGCCGCCGTGCGCCAAGTCATTGAGGAGCAGGCTGCCGGATGGAATCGCGGCGACGTGGAAGGCTATATGAACGGCTACGCGCGCGAGGACGCAACCACTTTCGTCTCCGGCGACACAATCACGCGCGGCTGGACGACGGTGCTTGAGCGTTACAAAAAATCCTACGACACACGCGACAAGATGGGCGCGCTCGAATTCTCAGAGCTTGAATTCAAACCTCTCAGCCCCTTCTACATCATGGCGACGGGCCGCTGGAAACTAACGCGCACAGCCGACGCTCCGCACGGGCGCTTTACACTCATCTTCCGGCGCACCAACGACGGCTGGCGCATCATCCACGATCACACCTCGTCGGGATAAAGTCGTGAGTCTGGAGTCGAGAGTCAAAGTAAAGAGGGCGAAAACTTTTGTCGATGCTGAGAACAAGTCAATGAGCAATGAATCACAAACAATGACTCCAGACTCCAGACTCCAGACTCCAGACTTGTTCATTTATAACTGCGCGCAACTCGTCACGCTTCGCGGCCCGCGCCGTCCGCGTGTGGGGGCGGAGATGCGGGAGCTTTCGATTGTTGAAGACGGAGCGATGTTTGTCAGCGACGGTCTCATCAAACGCGTCGGCACGCGCGCGGAGGTTGCGCAGCATGTTGGGCCGCAGGCGGAAGCGTTTGACGCGGGCGGTCGCATTGTTGCGCCGGGTTTTGTTGATGCGCATGCGCATCCGGTCTTTGCGGGAAATCGTGCGGACGAATTTGAGAGGCGCGCTCTGGGAGCGACCTATCAGGAGATTGCGGCGGCGGGCGGCGGGATTCGCTCGACCGTCAGACGCACGCGCGCGGCCCTGGAAGATGAACTTGTCGCGGCGGGGAAGAGAAGGGCGGAGTGGTTTCTGCGCACGGGGACGACGACCGTCGAAGCCAAATCCGGGTACGGGCTGACGACCGAAGACGAGTTGAAGATTCTGCACGCGGTCAAGCGGTTGAATGATGAGACTCCACTAAAATTTGTGCCGACCTTTCTCGGCGCGCACGACGTGCCGGAAGAGTTTCGCGCGCGGCGGGAGGATTACGTTCATCTCGTCACGGAAGAGATGCTGCCGCGCGTCGTCGCCGAAGGACTTGCAGAGTTTTGCGACGTGTTCTGTGAAGAGCGAGTCTTTACGGTTGATGAGACGCGAAAGATTATGACGGCGGCGCGCAGGCAAGGCTTGGGTTTGCGTCTGCACGCAGACCAACTCACGCTTGGCGGCGGCGCACAGTTGGCTGCGGAGTTGCGTGCAAAGACGGCTGACCATCTTGAGCACACGGATGCGGCAGGCATCGAAGCCTTAAAACGTGCGGGCGTGCAGCCGATTCTTCTGCCCGGCTCGGTCTATGCACTCGGCTCTGTGCGTTACCCTTCGGCGCGCGCGATGATCGACGCGGGGCTTGCCGTCGTCATCGCAACGGATTTCAATCCGGGTTCGTCGCCCACGCCGTCGATGACGATGGCGCTTTCAATCGCTTCGACGCAGATGAAGATGTCGCCCGCCGAAGCTTTGACGGCAGCCACCGTCAACGCCGCTCACAGCCTTAATCGCGGCCACGAAACGGGAATGCTTGCAGAGCGAATGCGAGCGGATTTCGTCGTCCACGATTGCGAAGATTACCGCGAGCTTGCCTACTTTTTCGGCATCGAGCACGCGCACGCAACCTTCGTCGGAGGCCGCCTCGTTTATCTACGCGGAAGCGGCAACGAGGTTAAAGTGAATCCACAAGATAGTGTGCAAAAATAATTGTTGACGCACAATTTGTTGTCGTCTATATTGCGCGCTAACACTGGAAAGGAGGTGATCCAAAAACGTATGAGTTCTTATCACAGTGAGGTGGCTGAGGCCTGAAAAGCTTCGGACGACCGGGTCAGAACATCTGTTTGCGACTGCTGTCCGAAGCAGCGACCCACTAAAAGAAATTGTGAGCGGTCGGGAAGGCTAATCCCATCAGTTCACCGAGAAGGCCCGCTTGAATAAGGCGGGCCTTCTTCTTTTCTAATCAACTCCAGTCAACGCGATTAGAAACAGCGATGAGCGGCGGGTCAATCAGTGCGCGACCGTCAAATCCGCGTTCATCGCTGTTCTCGCTTTTTTAGCATCCATCTACGCCAACTGCGCAAAATGCTAACGCCGCTTGATTAGTTTGCGCAGCTTGAGACGCGCCTTGTGGAGCTGAGATTTCGAGGTGCCGACGGCTAAGCCGAGCATCTTTGCGATCTCTTCGTGCTGGTAGCCTTCAACATCGTGAAGGATAAAGATGGTGCGGTAGCCTACCGGCAGTTCAGCGATGGCCTTGTCTAGTGCGATGCGGTCGACGACAGGCATTCGCGCGGGGTTCTCGGTTCCATCGACGATGCGCGTCGGAGTCTGATCGTCAACGGCGGTCATTTCGGGCCGCGCGCTCTTTTTACGAAAATGCATCAAGACCTGATTAACGGTCATGCGGTGTAGCCATGTTGTAAACTGTGAATCTCCTCGAAAAGAGCCGACCTTGCGATAAAGCTGGATAAAGACTTCCTGTGCTAAATCTTCGGCTTCGGCGACGTTTTGCGTCATCCGCAGACAGAGTGAATAGACGCGACGGTTATGTCGCTCGTATAACTCTTCAAAAGCACTCATGTCGCCGCAAGCGGCCCTCTGTGTCAGCTCGTAGTCGGTGCATTTTGCAGGTTGCTTGAATGCTTCTGCGCTTTCAACCGTCGCTGTAGGCCAGATTGTCAAAGCTTCGGTATTGATCATCTTTGCTTTACGGCCTTTGGGCCGCCCCCTTGTGCTGAAGCGCGCGAGCGGAGACAAAAGTCATTCTCCTCATCGCGCCTTTTTTGTAACGCCTTCCGTCTTTGTTAGCCGCCAAAAATTGCGACCTGCTTTCTCAACGCTCGCGCGCCGCATGCCTGTCGCCCCATCCACTATTACTTACAGACACCGGAAGCGACGCGTCGGTTACACACGCACGAAGGCTATTTTTTGTTGAAATAGGGGCTTGCGTCTGTAACGCATCGGTGGCCGTTGGTGTCTGAGAAGTTAGGAGCTTGAAAGAAGAGACTCTCGCAAGCTTTTTAACAAAGTGGACTCTTCCCCACGCAATCAAGGTACACTCGAAGGAGCAAAAGCAAAGATGAAAAGAATCGGGAAGATCAGAAATCTGGCGGTCGCATCAATCGCGGCTGTCGCGTTTGCCGCACCCGCCGCTTTGGCGCAGACGGGGCAGCACAATCAACAGTCTCCGCATACGGAACAGCACGGCGAGGGCAAAGCTCATCGCGGGCATCGGGGCAAACATCGGCGCGGCTTTGGCAGACACGGCTTTGGTCTGCGCAGCCTTAATTTGACTGACGACCAAAAGACACGCATAAAGCAGATTCGTGAGACCCATCGCGAGCGCACAAAACCTCTGCGCGAGCAGTTGCGCGCAAAGCGAGCAGAACTTCGTCAGGTCAAACAGGGTGGCACGTTCAACGAGCAGTTGGCCGCGCAGAAGCTGACGGAGAGCGCAGGACTCAAGGCCAAGCTGATGGGCGAGCGCTTTAGACTCCGGCAGGAGATGCTGGCGGTTCTTACGCCCGAGCAACGCACGCAGCTTGAACAACAGCGCGAGCAGTTCAAACAAAGACGCGAGCAGTTTAAGATGCGTCGCGGCGAGCGTCGCGGGAGCGGCGCGGCGCTGTAAACTTAAACCATGCGCGGCGGCAGACTTCTCTATACGAGACGGTAAGACGAGTCTGCCGCGCGCAAACATCTGCGGGGTGCGCCGAACTGCGGCAAGAGGAATTGCAAAAAGCCTCGGATGCGGAGCTGGCGGGCCTTGCGCGCGAGGGCGACGAGTCTGCCTTCGCAGAGATCATGCGTCGCTACGGGCCGCGCGTCTTTCGCACGGCGGGCCGGTTCTTCCGGCAGCGCGAGCGCGTGGAAGAGGCCGCACAGGAAGTTTTTTTGAAAGCTTTCACTGAGCTTGAATCTTTCGAGGGGCGCGGCTCGCTCGAAGGCTGGCTGACGCGCATCGCTACCAACACCTGCCTAAACATCGTTCGCAGCGCCAAGCGACGACCGGAGATGACAATCTCGGATTTAACCGAAGACGAAGGTGCGTGGCTTGAAAATCAGACGGCAAATGCGGCGGCGGAAAAACATAGAGCGGCGGAGCGAAGCGCTGTCGCGGCAGATTTGGCGGGGCGCGTGCTTGAGACTTTGTCGGCTGACGATAGACTGGTCTTAACTTTAGTCGATGGAGAGGAAACGCCCGTCAAGGAAGTGGCAGAGATGACGGGCTGGTCTGAATCGAAAGTAAAGGTGCAGGCCTTTCGCGCGCGAAGGCGCATGCGCAAGGCCGTTGAGAAGCTTTTAGGATTGAAAGAAGGATCTGCGCAGACACAAACGCCAGGCACGGAGTAAGCGATGAAGGGCGAACACATCATCGACATCCTTGAAAGCGACGCGCTCGCAAATTTAAGCGAGCGCGAGCTTGCGCGTGTGCGAGCACATGCTGCGAAGTGCAGCGAGTGTCGGCGCGCGTTTGATGCGGCTCGCGTTGCATCGTTACTAATCAAAGAGCGCGCCGCCGAATCACATTTTGCGCCTTCGCCATTTTTTCAGACGCGCGTGCTGGCCGCGCTCAGAGAGAGACGCGCGAGCGAAGATGCACCCGCGTGGCGCAGGCTCTGGCGCGCTACCGGCGCGCTCGTCTATTCGATGGCGGCGGTCGTCGTGATGTTGACCGGATTAACACTTGTCGCGCCGCAATCGACAACGGAAATTTCGGATGCGTCCGAACCGTTCTCGACCGAAGCCGTTTTGCTCGAACAAGCAGAGCTTTCGGAGGATGACGCGAATTTCGACGATGTCTTCTCAACCGTTTATGAAGCGGGAGACGCGGAGAGTGAGAATGGACAAGATCGTTAGAAACAAATGGCAGGTGCGCGTCGCCGCGCTCGCGGTCTTTCTGCTCGGATTTACGGCAGGCGCGCTCGCGCTCAATGCATATCGTTCATGGGCGAGAGACGACAGTATAGTGCGCGCTCCGCGTCACAAAAACTTTGAGCGGATGCTTGAACGCCTCGATTTGACGAGCGAGCAGGAAGCGCAGGTTCGACAGATTCTTTCCGACACGCGTAAGCAGGTGCGCGCCATGCACAAAGAGTCTGAACCGCGTTTTGAAGAGGTTCGCCGGCAGACGGACGAGCGCCTGCGCGCGGTGCTCAATGCCGAACAGTGGGAGCGATTTCAGCAGATGAAAGAAGAGATGCGCGCTCGCAAAGCCGGTAAACGTCGCGGCCCGCCGCCGGTTGAGGAACGTTAAATCATCCGCGCCGAGAGATGTCTTTACGCGCCCGCGTCGTTAACAGAAAACGACGCGGGTGTTTTATCATGTCGGCATTCTTCTCCCACAGGCTATCTAACGACACACACAAACGGATGGTTGCCATGAGACATTGCGCAAAAACCTTCGGCTCTTTTCTGGTGCTCTGCTGCGCCTTCGCCTCTTTGCTTCTGGTTCCGGCCCGCGCGCAATCATTGCCTGATGCGTCGCATCGGGGTCGCACAAACACCGTCGCAGCGGTCGAGGACATACACTCTTACTCCAATCCGCAGGACGTTCGCGTCAAACACGTGGATTTGGATTGGACGGTTGACTTCAACCGCAAAACTTTGACGGGAACAGCGACGCTCGATGTCGAGAGAGTTTCGACGAACGAGCGCGCGCCTCTCATCCTCGATACGCGCGCGCTCAACATCACGCGCGTCGAGGCTTCCAGCAACGGCGCGCGTTTTACGGAGACGCAGTTTAGCGTCGGCGCGTCGAACGCGGTTTTAGGCGCGCCCCTGACGATTCAGTTGCCGCCGGACGCGCGCCGCGTACGCGTCCATTATTCGACGAGTCCGGGAGCATCAGGTCTTCAATGGCTTGAACCTGCGCAGACCGCAGGCAAGCGCCATCCGTTTATGTTCACGCAGTCGCAGGCGATTCACGCGCGCAGCTGGATACCTTTGCAGGACACGCCGCAGGTGAGAGTTACCTACGCGGCGCGCGTGCGCACGCCGCCTACGCTCCTCGCCGTGATGAGCGCCGAGAACGAGCCGCGCGCTGCGCGCGACGGCGACTATTCGTTCAGGATGAAGCAGCCCATTCCGTCGTATTTGATTGCGTTGGCTGTGGGCGATCTGCAATTTCGTCCGATGAGCCGTCGCACAGGCGTGTATGCCGAGCCGTCGGTCGTTAATAAGGCTGCATGGGAGTTTGCCGACACCGAGCGGATGATCGTTGCGACCGAGCGCATCTACGGCCCATATCGTTGGGGGCGCTATGACATTCTGGTACTGCCGCCGAGCTTTCCTTACGGCGGCATGGAAAATCCCCGTCTGACGTTTGCCACGCCGACAATTCTTGCGGGCGACCGCAGCCTCGTCTCTCTGATCGCGCACGAGTTGGCACACTCCTGGTCGGGCAATCTTGTGACCAATGCGACGTGGCGCGACTTTTGGCTCAACGAAGGGTTTACGACCTATCTTGAGCGGCGCATTGTTGAGGCGGTTTATGGGCGCGCGCGCGCCGAGATGGAGGCCGCGCTTGGGCGACGCGATTTGGAAGAAGAGATCAAGACGTTTGCAGACCGTGACGAGATTCTTCACGTCGACTTGACTGGACGCGACCCTGACGAGGGATCAACCGATGTGCCTTACGAGAAGGGCGCGCTCTTTCTTCGTAATCTCGAAGAGACTTTCGGGCGCGCGCGATTCGACGCATTCTTGCGCAGCTATTTCGACAGCCACGCCTTCCGCAGCATCACGACCGAAGAGTTCGTCTCTTACTTGAAAGCAAACCTGCTCGATAAGTATCCACGCCTGGCCGCGCGCGTGCCCGTCGAGGAATGGATCGAGCGCGCGGGGCTTCCTTCGACTGCTCCGCGCCCCTCGTCGCCTGCTTTCTCGCGCGTCGAAGCGCAAGCTCGTCGTTGGTCTGAAGGAAGACTCACGACGGCGCGCATCAACGCGGCGCGCTGGTCAACGCAGGAGTGGCTACACTTTCTGCAATCGCTGCCGCAGGATTTAAGCGCGGAAAGAATGGGTGAGCTTGACCGCGCGTTTCGTCTGACGACGACGGGCAATTCCGAAATCGCTTTCCAGTGGTTGATGATGTCGATTCGCAGCCGCTATCAACCGGCACAGCCGCGACTTGAAGAGTTTTTGACTTCGGTCGGAAGACGCAAGTTTATCCGCCCGCTCTATCAGGAATTGGCGAAGACGCAGGAAGGGCGCGAACGCGCTCTTTCGATCTACAGGCGAGCGCGCCCGACCTATCATCCAATCGCGGTGACGACCATTGACGAGATATTGAAATGGAAGGCCGAGTAAAAGCGCTCGGTTTGGCAGTGGCGTTTTTGAATCCTGAGCGAGAGCATTTTATCAACACAGCGAAAGAGGACAGAGAAACTGCCGACGCAGATTTGAAATGTCAGGTTTGAGATTTCAAATTCGCTCCTTTGTGTTTGTTCTGTTTCCTATATGTGTGTTGCGGTAAAAGCTCTCGCATTTTACTCGACATTGAATAGAGATTGGCGCGCGCGCAAAGCAACCATTGTCGGTCAAACATTTTAGTGCTAGAGTCTGCGTCCGTTCGATCCTGAATCGATGCTAAAGAGGCGCTCGCGCTCAATCCTCAACGCGCGCGCGAGCCGCAAGCAGCGCGAATATGTCTTTCTACCCCGACACCGATAGAGCTTCGACGTGGGTCGCCCTCGTCATGATCGGATTCATGGCCGTTTCATTGCTCGTCTGGATTCTGGGACGCGGGCCAAACGAACAGCCGTCTTCAACCGTGCCGCCACAGCCGCCACAATCTGAGGCTCCTGTGGCCGAAGCAGCACAACCAAAGACCGACGCGCCGCAGGCGACACAGCCTGTCGCACCGCTCGCAATATCACAACCCGTTCTCTCAAACTCTTACGCCGAAAAGCCGTCGGCGGACAATCGCTCTGCGGAATATGCGCAGCCAGCTCAATTAGCCATTCGCACGCAGAGCAACCCGCCAGCGGCTTCTACCGCGCCTTTGGCTTCTCAGACAACTATCTCTTCCCCCACGCAGCCTGCTCCATCCATCCCAGCGCAGACTTCAGTGCTGCCCGCCGCACAGCCGACCCCGTCTTCGCCGACGACAACATCTTCTGTCGCGCGTGAGGCAGGGCCGAATGCATCGGCGCTTGTCAGAGGGTTGCGCTCAAACGGACATAGAGTTCATGCGACCGTCAGCGGCGCGGGCAGCTCGATGACGCTTTCGGTAACCGGTGCGACGCTCACACGCGAGGCGGCGGTCGAATGGCTCGGCGGCGCACGTCAAGAGCTCAAGGCCGCAGGCGTACGCGTCGTCTCGATCCATAGCGGGCAGGGAAGTTGGACGTTTATGCTCTAAATTCAATTGTCCGTTGTCAGTAGTCTGCTGTCAGTTGTTTATGCGTAGTATCTTGACGCTTTTCAATCAACAGCGTCGAGTCTGTAAAGCAGAAACAACGGACTACTGACAACGGACATTTTTTAATCCGCGCGCTTGACCTCGATTAAAGGGATGGGCGGTTTCTCGCTTGTCGCATAGACGGCTGCGCCGTCAGCTCCATAACAAATTGTCTCGCCTTGCCCGCGCGCGCCGAGTTCGATGGCGAGCGTGGGTTGCTTCCAAACATCATCGAACGTAGCACGCGCATCGTTTGCCGGCAGGCTCAACTCATAAGCCGCTAAATAATCGCACAACACGACGCGACGACCGTCAGGCGAGATGTCGCCGCCGGTGATAAAACCGCCGAAGAGACCGGGCAGGCTGACCTCGCCGACGCGCTCAAGTGTGTTGACGGCGGAAGTGGCTGCCGCCGCGCGCAGACGATAGATTCCGGCTGCTCCTGTCCCTACTTTTGTGACGATGTAAATGTCTCCGCTCGCGGGATGCACCATCAACGTCTCAGCATCCTGCGCTCCGTCCGGATATTTTAATCTGATGGCTTCAGCCGGTTCTGTCGCTTGCACGGCGCTCTGAGCTTCGGAGGCAAGCGCCGGTTCGGGAAAGCGATAGACGACGATCTCTGCGCGCCGCGACGAGTTGTCGCCGATGTCGCCGACATAGAGAAAGGCGCGCCCGTTTATCTGCGCGGCGGCCATATCTTCCCAATCGGTGTTGCGCGCGCCCGCGACGCGAAATGTGCCGCGCGATTTGCCCTCGCGGTCAAAGGCGTAGACAAAAGGGCCGTCGCCCGAATCGTTGTGCGTCCAGAAAATGCCGTGCGTCAGACGCGAGGCCGCAAGACCGCTGCTCTCATCGATCTGCTTTTCCGCCAGAATCGCCAGTCTCGAAGGCGCGCCAAAAGGAGCGCGCTGCAAGTCGGCGTTTGTTTGTTGAGCGTCTTGCTTCTTGACCTCCTTGCTGCTAGGTCGTCTCTCTTTTTTCGATTGCGCATCCGGATAGGCACATGCTGGGGAAGCAATGCACAAGACGCAGAGGATGAAGGCAAAGCAATTACTCAAAGATGTTTTCATACACACATCAACCATCCAAAATTGAACCGGCGAGATAAAACCGAAGCGATGAATAGAATTCGAGACGACCAACGCGAAATTTTAGTTCTCGAATCAAATCTCTACCCAGCTCTTGCATGTCAGCTTGCCGTCAGATTAACGACAACGCCATCTGCGCCGTCGTCCCGCGCTCTAAAATTTGACGACATTAACGCCCGCCGCCTTTTAACTTACTGACCGTGCAGCTTCATTATAGAGAATAACGCGGCGAAGAATAATGCGCCCTGCACTGCGTGCGACATTAATCGTGGCGACATCCATGCAGACTTGGTATAGTCGCCTAGTTCCCCCAAAACTTTCTGCCGTTATTTCTTCGATTCTGTTTCGTCTAAGTGTGTGTATATGTCTGGCGCGTCTCCATCTTCAGAACTGCACGACGATAAACCCGAGACAGGTTCTCTGCCCGAGCCACACGACAAACTGGCTTCATATTGGCTGGCCGCTATTATTGATTCAGCTGACGACGCGATCATCACCAAAACGCTCGAAGGGGTGATCACAAGCTGGAACAGGGGCGCAGAGCGGATCTTCGGCTACACGGGTCAGGAGGCAATCGGAAGACCCGTCACGCTCCTTATTCCGCCCGACCACATAGACGAAGAGCCGGCCATCCTGGCGCGGCTTAGAGCGGGAGAGCGCATCGAGCATTACGAGACCATCAGGGTTCGCAAAGATGGTACGCGGATAAACATCTCGCTCACCGTCTCGCCCATCGTGACACCGGAAGGACGAATCATCGGCGCGTCGAAAATCGCACGCGACATTACTGAGCGTAAGCTGGCGGAGATGGAGCTGAGCAGGTCGAGAAGACAACTGGAGACGGTTTTTAACAACGCCACGCTCGCTCTCTTCGTCATGGACGAGCGGCAGCACTGCACATACATGAATCCGTCAGCCGAAAAGCTCACAGGCTATAAGCTGGGAGAAGTACAAGGCAGGCCGCTGCATTATTTCATCCATCACACCCGCCCCGATGGTCGCCCCTACCTGCTCGAAGACTGTCCTATCGATCAAGCGTTGCCGCAAAACAATCAGGAGCAGGGCGAAGACGTTTTTGTACATAAGGACGGCTCTTTTTATCCGGTCGCATTTACGGCCAGCCCCATCCGTGAAAACGGTCGTCCCGTCGGTACGATCATCGAAGTGCGCGACACCACGCAGGAGAAGCGCGCGGCTGAAGAGAAAGAGAGACTGTACCGCGAGGCGCAGGAATCGAGCCGCCTCAAGGACGAGTTTCTCGCCACCGTGTCGCATGAACTCAGAACGCCTCTGACAGCCATTCTCGGCTGGGCGCATATGCTGCGCACGGGACAGTTCAAAGGCGACTCCGCGACGAGGGCCTGCGAAACGATAGAGAGAAATGCGCGCGCGCAAGCTCAGCTGATCGACGACCTGCTCGATGTCTCGCGCATCATTACGGGCAAGCTCCGCATCGACGTGCGGCCTATCGATCCAAACTCCTTTATTGAAGCAGCCATCGAGGCGGTAAGACCGGCGACAGAGGCAAAGGGCGTGCGCCTAGAGAAGATTATGGACACGGGCGTAGTCACGGTCTCAGGCGACCCCGTCCGGTTGCAGCAGGTGATTTGGAATCTGCTCTCCAACGCCATCAAGTTCACTCCGCGCAGCGGACGCGTGCAACTTAGATTGGAGCGCGTCAACTCGCATGTTGAGATTGCGGTCAGCGACAGCGGGGTCGGGATTGCGCCCGAATTTCTCCCATTTGTCTTTGACCGCTTCCGCCAGGCCGACCAGCGCACCACGCGTCAACACGGCGGTCTCGGTCTCGGTCTTGCCATCGTCCGCCATCTGGTCGAGCTTCACGGTGGAAGCGTGCGAGCAGAAAGCATGGGCGAAGGTCGGGGCGCAACCTTCACGGTAATGCTGCCGGTCACACCCGTTTATCAAACCGTTAGTAAAGAGGAGCGCGTCCATCCGGCGGCCAGAGACACTCTGCCTTTGTATGAGTGTCCCGAAAGATTCGATGGGCTGAAGATACTCGTCATTGACGATGAGCCGGACACGCGTGAGTTGCTAAAAGTGGGGCTTGAGCAATGCGGAGCGGAAGTGATTACCGTCGGATCGGCTGACGAGGCGCTCAAGACAATCAGCGTCGCCGTACCCGACTTGCTGATAAGCGATATCGGAATGCCGGGCGTAGATGGTTACGATCTGATGCGGCGCGTGCGCGCTCTGCCTGCCGATGGCGGCGGCAACGTGCCGGCCATCGCCCTGACGGCCTATGCTCGCGTCGAGGATCGCATGCAGGCGCTACGAGTCGGCTATCAGATGCATGTACCCAAACCTGTCGAGTTGGCCGAACTGATTGCGGTTGCCGCCAGCCTCGTTCAACGTCGAAGCAAGACAGGCGATTCCTGAAAGATAAACAGACACGCGCGCCGTCAGCTTAACGATGAAGCGATAAGTTGAGAAATGAAGCGGCCCGGTTGAAGACTAACTTTGATTGCGCAAGACAAAGACGATCTTCGCGCTACGATCAGTCAGTTTCTTGAGGAAGTGTGGACGTTGTAATGTTCGAGACGAAGCTTTTTATCGTGCACGCTTGTTCAAAGAATAAGCGTGCAGGCGATTGTCTTTCGAGGTGTAGAGCAGGCTCGTCACTTCATCGCTGATAAAGCGTACGTCGGGGTCGTCAATCGGCACAGCGCGGTCAGCCTCGCCCGTGTTGATGTTGACACCGGCAAGCCCATGTCCCGCCCCGCGCAAGTCCGTGTAAAAGTACATCCACTGCCCGCGCAAAGCTGCAAGACGGCGCTCTCGCCAGAGAAAACGCGAGAGACGCTCAAGCTGATTCGCCGGGTCGAGACGGTCGAGGAGACGTTCCTCCACATCGACCGACGGGCGCGGAACGCTCGGCGCGCGAATCGAAGACGCGGAGCGTGCGCGCGCCAGAACTCCGAAAGTTTGAAACCGCTCGCGCACGCTGTCGCGCGCATAGTTTGTCGCAAGCGTCGTTAGATTTGTCGGGGTCGCATGAGCGGCAAGGCCCGACCAACGCAGCGAGCTTGCTGTTAAAAGAAGACGTGCGCCGCCCGCAACGGTTGAGATCGCGCCGCCGTAACGAAAATAGAGCGAGGCGGCGCGCGCTGCGATTGCCGCAACCGTGCGAAACAGGCCGCGCCCCGGCGGGTTGTGACGTGCGCGCCAAATTTCACTCTCACTTTGAAGATCAAATGCAGCCAGCTCGTTGCGCCCACCGACGACGGCCTCGCCGCGCTCGTTTAAGACGACAAAGGCTGCGCGCTCAATCTTGTGCGAGATTTTTTTGCGACGCTTCCCCGTCTCAGCATCAATCATGATGAGATCGTCGCGGTCTGCAACGACGACCGTCGAAGCATCGGGCAAGACGAGATTTGTGATGCCTTTGTCTGCGCCCTTGTAGCGCCAGAGCACGCGCCCCGTTGAGGCATCAATCGCGCTTACGCCGAACGGGCCGCGCTCCGCCACGTCGCCGTCTTCCAGACGTGTAAACTGTCCACCCGTTCGCACGAAAAGCGTGCCGCGCGCCAAGATCATTTCGGGCGCAAGCCCCAAATCTTTCGACTCCCAAATCTCTTCGCCGCTCGCGCGCGAGACGGCGCGCACACGCCCGCGCCCCGAAAAATAGATGTGCCTTTCATCGACAACCGGGTCGGCTTCCGTCAACGCCAGACCCTCTTCGTTGACGCGAAACTTCTCGCGCCGCCGCTCGCGCCCATCGCGTGCATCGAGCGAAGTTACGCCTTCGTAGAAAAGATAAAGTCGCCCGTCAAGAAATGCGGGCGCGCGATAATTGTCGAGCGCGTAAGCAACCTCGTCGTCCGAATTCTCGCGCCAAAGGGTCGGCATCAATTCGACTTCGCTCTCAAGCTCGCGCTTCCAAAGCTCTCGGCCCGTCGCCAGATCAAAAAGATGGACGACGGGCTTGCGTTTAAAGCCTGCACGCGGGCGCGAGCGTGCATCGCGTACAAGGACGGCTGCGAGCATCTTTGTCTCCGGGTCGAAGGCCAATTGCATCACGCCGCCTCGCACGCGCTCGCTACGCCACAAGGCATCGCCCGTCAAAAGATCGACGGCTTCGAGTCGCGTCCTTTCATCGCGCTCAAGACTAAGGAGCACAACGTCCGTTCCGGGCACGGGCGCAACGTCCGTCTCATCGAGACGCACATTTTTACGTCGCCACAAAATATCTCCGCGCTCTGCATCGACGCCGTAGAGCGAGCGTTCTGTTCCGACGACGAGCACGCCCACTTCCGTCGTTTGATAAAACCGCACGTCGCCGTCGAGTTTTGCCGACCATTGCGGCGCAGCCCACGCAGCATTTGCAAAGACAACGGATATGAGCACGACTTTTATCCAACTCTGCACAGGTCGCTTTGTCTTGAAAAGAGTGCTTACGGTCAATGGATTTTTCCTCGGTCCTTTTGCAGACTAAGAAATAATTCAAACATGGAGGGGACAGGATGTAAGACAAGCGATCAAGGAGCAACGCTAAACGATGAATGATAAAACAGCTTGTCTTTCATCCATCGTTTAGCGTTGCTCCTTCATCGTTTCTTCTCCTGTGCATCCATGTTGATTCTTCCTCGACGACACGGGTTAGAAAGGGCTGCCCTTTGTGCCGAGCGAGCGTTCGGCAATCTTTGAGAGCGCGACGGCGAGCGCTGCGCCGCCAAGGACTTTGATGAGCATAGGCTGGCGCGCATAGACTTCGCTGACGCGCTCGATGATCGAAGGATCATGCTTTTCGGCCTCGGCTGCCGCCTGCTCAACGGCTTCAGGTGAAATCTGCTCGGCCTGTTCGGGTGTAATCTGCGGCAACTGTGCATGGCCCGCCCCGCTTGCCGCGCCGCCGCCAAAGCCGCCGAGAATCTGATCGAGCGACGAGCCGCCGCCGCTGCCGCCGAAATTACCTCCGGCAGTGTTGTTGCTGCTGTTGCCACTGCGCGCGAGTATCTGTTGAAGAACTGTCGGGCCGAGCGCGGCAATTAAAGAGTTGAGAATGCCTGCGCGTTGTTGACCCGAAGACTGCGCGAAGATTTGACCGAGCATGTTTGGGAACGGAGGCGTGCGGTCGTCGCGGAAGGCTGCGGCTAAGCCGTCTGAAACAGCATTGGGCGGCGCGTTCTGTGCAAACTGGTCGAAGTCGTCCTCGACGGTGTCAGGAGCTTGATCGGGCTGGACGTTGTTGTATTGTTTGAGAAGATCGCTGATTCCGCTTACCCAACTCATTTTTGTTTCTCCTTGATGCTGGCAGAAAGGTTAAGAGAGGCGCGCATGCCTGTGTCGGGCGTGCGCGCCAATTTTTTGGGGGCGAAATCAAGGGGAGTTCGTGTCGCAGCTTAACGCGCGAGGCGCGGTTTGTTAAGGACGCGCGGGCGGCTTTGTCTTTGTGTCAACAGACGGCTCTCCGCCAGTAGTGCGCTCGGAGGGAAGGATGAGCGAAGGGTCTGGACGGTCGGGCGAAGTATGCGTATGTATGATCTTCCAGGCACCGCTGATGCGTTGAAAGACGAGCGTAAGCCGGCCTGTCGCCGTCTCTTCTGCGTCGCGCACGTTCTGCGTCTGCGTCCACAGACAGGTGATGAGCGCCGAGTCAGGGCTGAGGACGTGGACGCGCACGTCGCGCACATCGAGCTTTACATCCTTCAAATTTGGATACGAGCTTTCGCGGTTCGTCTTCACCTGCTGCCAGGACTTTGTGACCGTGCCGTTGTTATTAAAGAGCGTGAGCTGCGGCGAGTTCCAATACGCGCCCATGACGGTCTCAACATCGGCGCGACGGATGCCGTCAACAAGCGTGTCGAAGACTTCGCGTAGGGCGCGCTCGGTTGGAGAAGTCCGCGAGGCGCTGGGTTTCGGCGGCGGGGCGGGCGCAGCTTGCCCCGGACGTGCGGGCGTGCCCGTGACTGTTTGCACCTCGGACGGTTTGGTGTTCTGCGCAAAAGCGACGGGGGCGAGCGTCGCCGCGAGCGCGGAGGCAAAAACTAATCTTTTGAACATTGCTGTAGATCCCCCTTCAAAATGTCGAAGGCGCGAATGAGGAATTTTTCACCCGCGCCGCCTGTAAAGTTGACACTAAATTTTTAGACCAGACGCGCGGCCTCGCGCAAGCGGCGCACGCTGCGCTCGCGGCCCACGACATCGTACACGTCAAACATCGACGGCCCAACCGATTGGCCCGTCAAGGCCGTCCGCGAAGCATTGATAAAGAGTCCGGCCTTGACGCCTGCTTCATCTGCAAACGCGCGAAGCGCCGCTTCCACGTTCTCCATCGTCCACGTCTCAACCGTCTCGATGCGTTCGGCGAGCGCGGGCAACAGCTCTTTCAAGCGCGGCTCTTTTTTCAGATTCTTGGCAACGGCTGCGTCGTCAAACTCGAAATCATCGGCAAAGTATGCACGACCCTGGGCGGAAAAATCCTTGAGCGTGTAGAAGCGTTGACGGATGAGATCAATCGTTCTTTCAAGCCAAGCGCGCTCACCTCCATCAAACTCGGCGCGCCAAAGTCCGGCGGCTTCAAGCTCTCTGCGAACAAGCGGCAGAAGCTCTGCAAGAGGCATCATGCGGATGTATTCGGCGTTCATCCAAAGGGCCTTCTGGTCAGTCCATTGTCGCGCGTCGTGCTCGTTGAAATTGAAGACGGCGTTTGAGCGGTGAATGCCTTCGAGCGAAAACTTTTGCACAAGCTCGTCGAGCGACATGATTTCCGTTCCGTCTTCTGAAGCCCAACCGAGCAGCGCGAGAAAATTGCGGAAGGCTGCGGCGACAAACCCTCGGTCGCGGTAAGTGGTTAACGAGACGACCTCGCCATGCTTGCGCTTTGAGAGCTTTGCCTTGTTCGGAGCGAGTATGAGAGGCAGGTGAGCAAATGTTGGAATCTGCGCACCGAGAGCCTCGTAGATGAGAACCTGTTTGTGCGTGTTCGTCAGATGGTCTTGACCGCGTATGACGTGCGTGATCCGCATCTCGATGTCGTCAACGACGACCGAGAGATTGTAGAGCGGCGACAGATCGCCGGAGCGCAAGAGCACAAGGTCTTCAATCTCGGAATAATCGCGCTCCTGCGGCCCGTAGACAACGTCTTCAAACTGCGAGCGCCCGTCGCGCGCAACCTTCAGACGCACGGCAAACGGCTCGCCCTCTGTGGCGCGCCGGTTCGACTCTTCTGATGGAAGATCGCGAAACGGATTGCTTCTGTGATCTGCGCCCTCGTTTGCGCCGCGCCGCGCGCGCTCGGCAATCTCCTGCTTGATGCCTGCGTCGGAGCGTTCCTCTTTCGGCGTGAAATCTCTGTAAGCTTTGCCCTCTTCGATGAGTCGCAGCGCGGCGGCGCGGTGCTTCTCGGCGTTGCGCGATTGAAAGACGATCTCTTCGTCGTAGTCTGCAAAGCCGAGCCACTCGAGCCCTTCGAGAATCGAGCGCGTTGACTCGTCGGTCGAGCGTTGCAGGTCCGTGTCTTCGACGCGCAGCAAAAACTTGCCTCCCGTCTTGCGTGCATAGAGCCAGTTAAAGAGCGCGGTGCGCGCACTCCCGATGTGGAGGTAGCCTGTGGGCGATGGTGCGAAACGGACGCGAACGGTCATAGTGTTCAAATGATAAACGCGGAACGATGAACGATGAATAAAAGACAAGCCGCTTTTAATTCATCGTGGCAGCGTTCCGCGTTCATCGTTTCAAATTCTGGCGGAGATGGCAGGATTCGAACCTGCGATAGGCTTTTGACCTATAACGGTTTAGCAAACCGCCGCCTTCAGCCACTCGGCCACATCTCCGCGCGCTTGTGGCTCAACCAGAGCGAATTGAGATTTTCCGCGTCGCCTGCGGGTTTGTCAAGCGAAGTGGTCAGCAACAGAGAACGGCATGAACGTTTACCTGCGTGGATCAATGAGAGCTTTAACGACGCGCCCAGTGGCGACTGCCGCAAGCGCATCATTGGCTTGTGCGAGAGAGTAGCGTTCGAGCTTAAGCTCGGCCCAGCCGCGCCGGCGCACGGGGTCTGAGATGATCTGCGCGCCTCGATAAAAGTGTGAGAAATCAGACCCCCAACAGCCGCGCACGTCCAGGTGTTTGCGGTTGAGGTCTGTGTGCGGGTTGAGGTTGACCTCGCCGTGATCCGTGTACTGACCGACGATGACGACTGTTCCTGCGTCGCGCGTATAGCGCATCGATTGAACGACAGCGACGGGCGAGCCGGTCGCTTCGATGGTCACATCAGCACCGCGCCCGTTTGTCTGTTCAAGAACCCATTCGAGACGCACTGCTTCATTGTGCGTGTCGATGTCTATTGTGGCGAAGGCTCCGGCAGCTTGCGCGGCTGCCAGACGCGCAGCCGGTGCGCCGATGCAGAGGACGCGAAGCGCGCCCGCCATCTGCGCAAAGATGACTGTTGAGAGACCGACAGGGCCGCTTCCGAGAACGAGAACCGTGTCGCCGAGTTTTATTCCCGCGCGTTCGACGGCGTGCAGCGCGGTTGGCAGCGCGCAGCCACCGGCCATAAAAGTCTCCGGCTCAACTTCGTCAAGTCGTATGCAGCGCGTCGCGGGCTTGAGATAAATCTTTTCGGCCCAACCGCCTGCTAAAGTGTCGCTCGCGCCGTAGGTGATGCCATAGACTTTTCTTGCCGGACAGCGCGTCGTCGCCTTTGCAACGAGACAATGCCAGCAGGCGTTGCACGTTCGATGCACGTCGAGAAACGTCGCGCGGTCGCCTTCACGAAAAGGCTTGCCTTCAACGTCCAACATTTTTCCGCGAATCTTTGAGAGACGACCGACCGAGACGTGACCGGGGATAAGAGGATATGGAACACCCGCAAGACGGCCCTGTTGCAGATAAACATCCGTGCCGCAGACTTCGCTCAGTTCAACATCAAAAAGCGCGGAATCTTGTTCAAGCTCAGGCTCTTCAAACTCGCGTAGTTCGACCGGCGCATGCGGTTCTGGGAT
This sequence comes from uncultured bacterium, assembly GCA_965365725.1. Taxonomy (GTDB): domain Bacteria; phylum Acidobacteriota; class Blastocatellia; order Pyrinomonadales; family Pyrinomonadaceae; genus DASQDT01. Next base: position 21,520 of record CBDUCU010000001.1, read on the forward strand.
GATCGCGGCCAAGACTTTGGGCATTGTGGTTTTCAGTCTCCGGGAAAATTATTGCGCGCGGACGGGATGTTACAATCAACGCCCTGTATGTCGGAAGTCGATCTGTCGCGGCGAAAATTTATCAAGGGGTTGGCGGCAGCCGGTCTCGTCGGCGCGTCGGCTGCGTCCGCCTACGCCACACTCTTCGAGCCTTTCAATTATGAGTTGACCGAAACAGATGTTTTTCTCAGCAATCTGCCCGCAGCATTCGACGGCTTTCGCATCGCACACCTCACGGACGTGCATCACAGCCGCCTCGTCTCAATCGACGAAGTAAGGCGCGTCGTCGAGATTGCAAAGCGCGCGCGCCCGGATATGGTCGTGCTCACGGGCGATTACACGACCGCGCGCCGCAGCTATATCGACCCCTGTGCCGGAGCGCTCGCATCGATTGAAACGCCGCACGGGACATGGGCCGTGCTCGGCAATCACGACCACTACAACGACGCGGAGCTGACAACGCGCGCACTCGCGCGGCACGGCATTAACGTCCTCAACAACGCGAACACAAAGATCGCGCGCAGAGGCGACTCGTTGCAGCTTGCGGGTGTAGACGATTGGGGCTGGGGCGCGTGCGACATTCCGCGCGCGCTAAGCGGACTCGACCCTGCGCGCGCTATCGTCATGCTCTCGCACGAGCCGCGCGTCTTTGATATGGAAGGGGCGCGTGCGGTTTCACTCATGCTGTGCGGCCACACGCACGGCGGTCAAATCAACTTGCCTTTCATCGGAGCGCCCGCACGCTTTCTCGCACGCCAGGAGTTTCGCTACATGCGCGGTCTCTACACACGCGACGACGCGCAGCTCTACGTCTCGCGCGGCACGGGCGTGATCGGCATCCCCGCGCGCTTCGGCGCACGCCCCGAAATCGCTTTGCTTCGTCTCCGGCAAAAAAAGTGAAGAAAGAGAGATGAGTAATAAGTGATGAGAAAAAAGTTGCCTTTACTCATCTCTCATCACTCGTTACTCATCACTTTTTCTACTTATTACTTATCGTTAAGAAAGACTTGTCGGGCGCGGGGCGCTCATCAATCGAACGGGAGGCTGCGGCGCGCAGCAGACGCGTTCGAGTCGCGCGCGGTCGCGCTGCATCTCACGGTCTTCAGCAAGCCAACGCATCACTTCTTCAAACACTTTTGCGGCGTGCGGATTCTCGTGCGCGATGACGCGATAATGCATCCACTTGCCTTCACGCCGCGCGCCGACCACACCGGCGCGGCGCAGGTATGCAAGATGGCGCGAAATCTTCGGCTGACTCTCGCCCAAGACCTCGACAAAAAAGCAGACGCAGACCTCGTCGCGCCCCATCATGTTCAAAAGTCGCAGCCGCGTGCGGTCTGCAAGCGCCTTAAAGAGCAGTTCCATCTGTTTATGTTTGGCTGACATGAGATAGCCTCGCTGTGAATTTGCTGCGCGCGTCGGATGCACTAATAAATACGTCTTGACATATATGTTTTTCGGGTGCTATCGTGCCGACATATTCGCATAGGCGAATGTGATTGTAGGCAGGATGAAGTGAGAAGACAAGCCTGCTGCGACGTTTGAAAGAATTTTTGAGGGTCGGCCAATGTTCGGCCCGGAAAGAGAGAGTTGGCGATGTCTGAAGCGATTATCGATGCGGTGCGTTCGAGATATGGTGCGGTCGCGCAAGGAGGACTTTCGAGCGAGCAGGAGGGCGTGCGCGCGGTGGCCGAAGCCTTTGGCTACACGGCGGAAGAGCTGGCCTCGATCCCGGCGGAAGCGAACATGGGGCTTTCATGCGGCAACCCAACCGCGACGGCTCACTTGCGCGAGGGCGAGACTGTTGTTGATTTGGGTTCGGGCGGCGGTCTCGACGTTTTTCTTGCGGCACAGAAGGTTGGGCCGACGGGTCGGGCCGTCGGCATCGATATGACAACCGAGATGATCGAGCTTGCGCGCCGCAACGCCGCCAAGTTGCCCGGCAGTGCGCCCGCCAACGTCGAATTTTATCAGGCCACTATCGACCGTCTGCCGCTGGCAGACAATTCGGTCGATTGCATCATCAGCAACTGCGTCATCAATCTTGCGCCCGACAAGCCTGCGGTCTTCCGCGAGATTGCGCGCGTGCTCAAGCCGGGCGGACGTTTGGCCGTCAGTGATATTGCGCTCAAGCGTGAGCTTCCTCCGGAAATCGGAAACGACTTGATGGCCTACGTCGGCTGCATTGCTGGCGCAATCTCGCTCGACGAATACCGGAGCGGACTCTCGGAAGCGGGCTTTAGCAATATCGCCATCATCGACGCAAATGCTGATCTAAACGCATATGCACAGGTCGAAGGGCAGTCGGGCTGTTGCTCTCCGGCGATGGATGAAAGCCGCGCTGAATCGAAATCGCTCCCCGTCAATATGTCTGAATGTTGTGCGCCCGCGTCGAGCACAGAAGCTTCCGCTACATCATGCTGCACACCTGCAACGGTTGAAAGCGCGCCGGAAGAAAAACTTCACAGCGCGTTGAGCGAACTGCTCTCGCGCTATAACGTTAACGACTACGCAGCGAGCGTCAAGGTCTTCGCCGTCAAGCCGAATTGAGTTTGATGAATAGATTTACGCGGCGAAAAACAAGGGCGAGCATCAGTACTTTTTGATTAAGCAAAACGGGTCGTGAGTTTGAGTAAAACTCACGACCCGTTTTGCATTCACTTTTTTGACAAGTTCTTACATCGTCTCGCCGCGCGTTATCTTGCGCTGTTGGCGAAACTGCTCGCGTCTCTCTCTACGCTCTTTTTTCAACTGTTCGAGCTGCGCGCGCTGCTCGTTGGTCAAAGTGGCAAGCAGTTCCTGACGTTGCGCCTTGCGTCTTTCGCGCAAAGTTTGCATAAGCGTGCGCGCACGCGCTTGCTGGTCGGCGTTGAGCTGGCCGCCTTCGCGTCTGAGCCTCATCAACTCTCGCAACTCTGTGCGCGCGGCTTTGTTCGACTCGCGGAAACGCTGCGAGAGCGTGCGCACCTGCTCGCGTTGCGCATCCGTCAGGTTAAGACTCTTGAGCGCGCGCAACCCTGCGCGTCTGTGGTGTCGGCGCATCGCTCGTTTGTGTCGTCTGCCCATGCGTCGCTCGCCGCGCGCTTCCGGCCCAACTTGCGGCGCTCCCTGTTGCTGCGGAGCTACGCTTTGCGCAAGCCCCACAATCGACAGACCGGCAATCATCCCGGCGGCCAACACAATCTTCGTAAAAGTGCCCTTCATAAATTTAGCTCCTATCGTGATTGAAACGTTTTGAATTTCTGCGCCCCGCGTTTGCACGTCTCGCCGGACGGCTTTCTGAACCTTTTAGACGCGCGCGACGTTCTTTTGGTCGAGAAAAGATTCTCGGCGGAAGGAAATCAGGAGACAGGAGTCAGAAGAGGAGAGAACAGTCAGACGCTTTATTCTGACTTCTGCCTTCAAAATCCCGGCTGCAATGGCAAAAAAATATTCGTCGCGCTACAATACCGGCCCGAAGATGAACATCCTACAAACGATCAATTCGCCGGCAGACTTAAGAGGTCTGCGTCTTGAACAGCTACAGGAAGTAGCAACGGAAATCCGTCAATACATCCTCGAAACGATGTCGCGCGTGGGCGGACACACGGGCGCAAGTCTCGGCGCGGTCGAGCTGGCCGTCGCCCTCCACTACGCGTTTGATACGCCGCGCGACCGTCTTGTGTGGGACGTAGGTCATCAGGCTTACGCACACAAAATTTTGACGGGCCGGCGCGATCAGCTTCCGACCGTCAAGCAGTACGGCGGGCTTTCGGGTTTTCTCAAACGCGATGAATCGGAATATGACAGCTTCGGCGCGGGTCATGCATCGACCTCGCTTTCCGCCGCGTTGGGGATGGCGATTGCGCGCGACCAGAAGGGCGAGGATCATCACGTCGTTGCGCTCATCGGCGACTCGTCGCTGGCGGGCGGGATGGCGATGGAGGCGGTCAATCAGGCCGGACATCTCAAGACGCGTCTGATCGTTCTGCTCAACGACAACGAGATGTCGATTGCTCCGGCGGTCGGCGCTCTGACGGGCTATCTCAATCGCATACGCGAAGCGCACGGCTATCATCGTTTCAAAGACGAGGTGGGCGACCTTTTGCACGACGCGCCGCTTTTTGGCGAGCGACTTTATCACGCCGCCAAGACCGTCAAGGATGCCATCGCCGCAGCCGTTTTGCCCGGCGCGCTCGTCAACGAACTCGGATTCAAATATATCGGCTACGTCGACGGCCACAACCCGCGCGCACTTGTCCGCGCGCTCGAAGAAGCCAAACAGATCAAGGACGGCCCCGTCATCGTCCACGCGCTGACGCAGAAAGGCAAAGGCTTTCCGTCGCGCGAAAAGAATTATTATGCCTGGCACGCGACCGGCCCGTTTGATCTAAAGACCGGCGAGGCCGTCAAGCCGTCGAAGCCTTCAAACCCTTCGTACACGGCAATCTTCGGCGAGACGATGTGCGAGCTGATGGCGAAGGATGAAAAGGTCGTGGCGCTCACAGCCGCGATGCCGGACGGCACGGGCGTTGACAAGATTCTCGAAACCTTTCCCGAGCGCGCTTTCGATGTCGGTATCGCCGAACAGCACTGCATCACGTTCGCCGCCGGACTTTCCTGCGAAGGCTTAAAACCGGTCTGCGCCATCTATTCAACATTTTTGCAGCGCGCCTTTGATCAAATCGTCCACGACGTAGCTTTGCAGAATTTGAACGTCAAGTTTTGCATGGATCGCGGCGGCATCGTCGGCGGCGACGGGCCGACGCATCACGGTCTGCTCGATATCGCATACCTGCGCCCCGTCCCGAACATGACCGTTATGGCCCCGAAAGACGAGGGCGAAATGCGCGACATGATGCGGACGATGCTTGAGAATGAAGGCCCGATGGCGATGCGCTACCCGCGCGGCAACGGCATCGGCGCAGACATCAAACGCGAGCCGCAGACGCTTGAGATCGGCAAGGCTGAAATCCTGCGCGACGCGGGCGGCGAGGTCGCCATTATCGCTTACGGCTCGATGGTGCATCCGTCGGTCGCCGCCGCCGAGCATCTTTCGCGCGAAGGGATTGAAACGACGGTCGTCAATGCGCGCTTCGTCAAGCCGCTCGATGCGGAATTGATGCTTGCCCTGGCGCGCTCAAAGCGTCTGATCGTGACGGTCGAAGAGGCTTATCTGGCTGGAGGTTTTGGCTCTGCCGTGATGGAGCTTCTGGAAGAGAACGGGCTGCTCGATCAAGTAAAACTTGTGAGGATGGGCGTGCCCGACCGCATCATCACGCACGGCGACCCGAAGCTGCTTCTTGCCAAGTATGGGCTTGACTCAGACGGCATTTACACGCGCGTCAAAGAGTGCATCGAAGTTTTGGAACAACGACGCGCTCCGGCTCGGCTTCCGAGCGTTCGCAGTTGATTCTCAAAGCGAAAATTTATTCATCGCCGAGCGCGCCCCAACGCTTTTGAAGAAAAGGGCGCGCTCATATTTTTGTCGCGCAGGATTATCCGGAGAATTTTGTAAACAGCCGCGCGCCCGTGCGTTGCATCAAAAGAGTCGCGTCAATGGGGTATGCCACAAAATTGCAACAAAATTGTTGGCTCAATGCGTGACAAATTGAGATCGTTTCACATCAAATAGGGTGAGAATGACTGAAAGAGATCAACAACTGAATGTGGCTCAAGACCCGGAAGCGACCGTCGTCAGCTCAATCTTCGACGATGGAGCAACCGTCATCGCACAACCTGTCGTCCCGCTTGATGACAAGGCCGTTACTGAAGACGTGGGCGCTTATGTCAATACGGGGACTGCACCGCCCGTCTATACGCGCGCGTGGAAGCGTCGCTCACAACTGACAATTGCGTTTGTCGTCGCCGCGCTTTTTACAGGGACTGTTGCAGGCATTGTGGGGCTTCGTCTCTACCAGCGCAGCCGTGCGGCTGTCCCGACTCCGACCGCCGTCGAGCAGACGCAAACGGCGACCGAAGAAGCACAGCCTTTGCCTACGGATTCGCCGACGGAGACGACATCGGAGGTTGAGCAACCGCAACCAAGCGCAGAGCCTTCTACGGTTGTCGCCGATGAAGAGAAGAAGGCTGATGTTGCGACCGTCAAAGCGAGTGCGACTGAGATAGAAAAATCGTCTGAGAGCGCTGTGCGAGGTGAGACGACGGTAAAGGCCGAGCGCGTCGGTGCGGTTAAGCACGGTAAGAAGGGCGAAGCCGAAGCCGAGCCGGAACGAATTCCGGTTTATGTGCCGCGCGAGAATGACATCTCAAGCCCGGAGGCCGAGCGACGTGCGCAACGTGAAGAGAATCGTTTGCGACGCGCTGAGCGCGAGGCGAGACGCGAGGCGAGGCGCGCGCGGAGGGAAAATCGTGCGCGCGCCATCGACAGCGTGCGCGGAATTTTTGAGGGTCGCGGCGAATCTCCTCCTCGCTAATTTGCTCAAGGGGGAGTGGAAGGGCGTGTCGAAGCGAAAGCTTTTCGACGCGCCTTTTTTCTTTGGAACGAAGAGTCGGATGCGGACGCAACGCGACGTTGATCGTCGTGTGTACGTCAAATCCGTCTCATCCACGTTCCGCCTCTTGCTTGCGACAAACAATGGCCGACTCATAAAATCCGTCGTGCATGAAACGCGAGCGCATTGATAAGCTTTTAGTAGAGCGCGGTCTTGCGCCTTCGCGCACGCGCGCGCAGGCTCTGGTGATGGCCGGGCTTGTGCTCGTCGGCGAGCAGCGCGTCGAAAAATCTTCGGAAACTTTTCCTTCGGACGCACACCTGCGCGTGCGCGGAAGCGACGACCCGGCGACGCGCTTTGTCGGGCGCGGCGGATTGAAGCTCGAAAAGGCCCTCAATGAATTTCAGATAGACGTAAGCGGCGCGACGTGTCTCGACGTGGGCGCATCAACCGGCGGGTTTACGGATTGTCTTTTGCAGCACGGCGCGCGCCGCGTGGTCGCCGTTGACGTTGGACATAATCAGATCGATTATCGACTGCGCACCGATGCCCGCGTCGAGGTGCGCGAGGGCGTAAACGCGCGACACCTGCAAGCGGAAGACTTTGACGAGAAGTTCGATCTGGTGACGATGGATGTCTCTTTTATCTCGGCGACGAAGGTTCTGCCCGCGCTCAAAAATCTGCTTGGCCTGCGCGGGCGCATCATCGTTCTCATCAAGCCGCAATTTGAGGTGGGGCGAGGCGAAGTCGGCAAGGGCGGGATTGTGACAGACGATTTGAAACGCGCGCGCGTCGTTGAAGAGGTCAACGCTTCCGCCGTCGAGTTGGGCTTGGTGGTGCGCGGCGTTGTCGAATCACCCATCAAAGGCGCGGACGGCAACGTCGAGTTTCTTGCGCACTATGAGCTTGCGTCGGAGGCGGCTTGAGAAAACTTTCAGAAGCGGCGGCGCTTGCGCGTCTGCAACGTGCAAAGGCCGATTATCAAAGTCACATCATCAAAAATTACGAGCACGCGGCTGAGGATTGTCGCACATGCCCGACCGCCGGCGTGTGCTGCACGGACGCGCATTTCGTCAACGTGCACATCACGCGGCTAGAAGCCGTTGCGATTCGAGAAACTTTGGAGAGAACGCCGCGACTCGGTGACGTTGAGCGTCGCGCTGTCTTTGCGCGCGCGCGCGCAGCCGTCGAGCGATACGGTTTGAAGACTGTGGGGGACACTTTC
>CBDUCU010000002.1:0-27320 GCA_965365725.1 uncultured bacterium
GTCGCTAAAGGTCGAACTCAAATTGTCCTTCGCTCTTGAGAAGGTATAGCGTGCGGTAAACTGCAAGCCGCTATTGCGGAAGTTGTTGCTCTCAAGCCCGAAGATCAGCGCATGGTAGTTGGAGAAGCCGCCGTTGCCGCGCGTGTTGGCGTTCGAGTATTGGCCGTTTAAGCGCGACGAGGAGCCGCCGGTCGGCGTGGTGGCGTTGCTGCCGAGGAAGACCGGCCCTGAACCGGTGCGGTTATAGTTCTCGAGCGAGTAGAGTTTCCGACCCGCCGAGCCTGAGTATTCGACCGAGGCGACGGTGCTGCGCCCCAATTCGCGCTCAAACGACGTGCTCCAGAAATGCGCATAGGAGTTGCGGATGTCTTGACGCACGTTGCGCAAAGAAGTCGTCGGCAAGCGCAAGGTCGTGCCCGTACCGGCGAGCGGGCCAGCGTTGTTGGCTGAAAGCGCAATCGACGGGACTTCAACGCCGGACGTGATCGAGACCACCGCGTAGTTGGGCGGATTCTGAATGACGTTAAAGGTCACGTTGCCGAAGTTGCGCTCGTAGGCCACGCCGTAGCCGCCGCGCAGAGAGGTTCTGCCGTCGCCCGTGATGTCCCACGCCACGCCGACGCGCGGCGCGAAGTTGTTTTTGTCAGGTGCCCACAATCCGCCGACCGGACTGTCTTCAGCAATCATCACCTTGCCGTTGCGGATGCGCTCTTGAATGGTCGCGCCCTCGCCAAAGTAGAAGTTCGAGTCGAGTCGTGGATTCTTGTTGTGCTGCACGCCGAAGTATTCGTAGCGCAGACCGAGATTGAGCGTGACGTTCGGGCGCGCGCGCCACGAATCGTTAAAGTAGGCCGCCCATTCGTGATAGACGTTGCTGCGGCTGAAGCTGGGCGGCGGCAGCGGCGTTGTCACAAATTGGCCGGGGAATGCGCCTTGCGGATCGACTGCGCCCTGAAACTTCAAGAGCTGCCCGGCGACCAGATTATTGAGCGCCTGATTCAAAGTGTTTCCGAGCGTCAGCACGGAATTCTGGAACGCACCGAATGTGCGATTCTGCTGGATGTTGATGTAGTTGCCGCCAAAGCGGAACTGATGGTTGCCCGCCTGATAGTTCATGTCCTGATAGAACTGAAGCTGATTGGTCGGGCCGCCGGCCGGAATCGCGCTGCCGGGGTTAAAAGGCAGATAGCCGGGGAATGCAATAGAGGTTGCTGTGTTTGGAACCACGGCAGCAACGTTCTCAAACACGTAAAGCGTCGGGCCGGCGGGTTGTGTGCCGAGCGGGCTCTGCGTGTTGATGCGGTTGAAGGCCACCTTTGACGTTGAGACTAGGTTCTGCGTAAAGGTGCGCGTCAGCGAGAGCAATGCGTTCTGATTGAACTGCGAGGTCGGCGTATTGAATCCCTCATATGGACTCGACGCGCCCGCGCCCTCGAACAATATCTGATCCTGAAGGGCATAGCGTCCATACAGCTGCATGCGGTCGCTGATGTTCCAATCGATGCGTGTGACGGTGGAAACGTCGTTCTGCGGGAAGCCGCCGCCGAGATCGGTCGGAACGGTGTAGGCCACTTCGCGGAAGGCGGGCGTTGCATTGGGGATGCCGGTGATGCCGCCGACATCTGCCGCAGTCGCGATGCGACCCGTCGGTCTTGCGCTGACCGTGTAGCCGCTAAAGAAAGCGCGCGTGTTGGCCGACGAAAGATTTATCAATTCGGGTGTCGGCACAAACGCCGTTAATTCGCCCGTCGAGCGAACGCGCGTCCACTCGGTCGAGTTAAAGAAGAACAGCTTGTTCTTGAGGACGGGACCGCCTGCCGAATAGCCAAACTGGTTACGCGTAAACACGCCGCGCGGAATGCCGAGCGCGTTGTTGGCAAAACCGTTCGACGCGAGCCGCGACAGACGGTTGAAGGCGTAGGCCGTACCGTTGAATTCGTTCGAGCCCGAACGCGTCGCCACGTTGACGATGCCGCCCGAAGCGCGCCCGTATTCAGCCGTGAAATTGCTTGAGATAACGCGAAACTCCTGAACGGCATCGAGAGGGATCGACTGTCCGACGGTCGCCGTGTAGGAGTTGTTATTGTCCGCACCGTCCAACAGGATGTTGGTCGAGGCAGCACGCAGACCGTTCAAAGACGCGCCCGCTCCGCGATAGGTGGCCGTGCCGGACGTATCGTTTTGCGAGGTCGAAGGGTCGTCGGTCGTGGCGTTGCCTGAAAGCTGGACAAGGTTGTAAGGGTTGCGCGTGACGGTCGGAAGCTCTCGAATCTGTGTGCCGGAAACGACGTTTGAAAGTTCCTGCGTCTGCGTGTTGACTTCTACGCCGCCGCCCGCCACTACTTCGACCGTCTCGTTGGCAATCGCGCTCACCGAAAGCGCCGTCTCAACCGAGACCTGCGAGCCGACCGTGACCTGCACGCGCTTGGTGGTGGGCGCGAACCCGCTCGCCGTGACCGTCACGTCGTAGAGACCGGGTTGAAGATTAGAGACGATATAGACCCCCTCGGCGTTCGAGGTGGCCGTCAGCTCGCGCCCTGTGTCTGCCGATTTGACGACGACACTCGCGCCGGACACAAGCGCGCTGTTTGGGTCTGTCACCTTTCCGATAATCTGTCCGGTCTCGGTCTGCGCGAGCGCCGATGCGCCAAACGCTAACAGCACGAGGGCCGTACATAACCATTTTTTTATCAACATAAACATCTCCTCAGTTTGCTTTGCGCCCGCCCTCTCATCGAGGCGGCGCGCGCTCTCATACTGCAACATTTTTTTTTGCGTCGGCCTTTGGCGCGGGGAGGTCTCGCCTACAACATTTCGACTCAAGCGATTTCAGCGTTGAAATGCAGCCGCACGAATCTTTGGCGGGGCAACGTTCGTGCCGGGATGTGAAGCTATTCGCAAAGCGTTATGAATGTGAGGTTTAGTTTGCGGACGCGTGTCGTGATAAACCAGATATGGAGATAATCTATTCGGGCTTTCTTATTTTTTATGATTGAATGATAAAGATTCCCGCCTTGAGTCTAAGCACCAAACCTTCCGACACCGGTGATTTATCCACCGCTAGAGAGCCAATTTAGACAGCAAAATTTGTTGACTTCCCTTCCACAGAGCAGTAGAGTCCGCGCACATAAAATCGTACAAAAGTTCCGTCGATTGGATTCGAGATATCTGCCCCAAGATACCGTCTTTAGCCACAAGTTAAGGGAGGAAACTATGAAGGTTGTGTCTCTCCGTCCGTTTGCTTTTCTGATTCTCTTAACAATTACGCAGGTCGCGACGGCGCAAACCAATCCGGTCGCCATCAAAAAGCACATACCGGAGCACGAAGAGGCCGTCGACTCTTATCTCGCGGGCATTGAGCATCTCAATCAGAATAGATTCAGTGAAGCAGTCGTGATGTTTCGACGGGCCGGCATAATCGAACCCGATCTGTTCGAAGCTCAATCGGGCCTGTGCGTCGCCGCAGCAAAATTGCATCTCTACGGAGAAGCTCTTGACGCATGCCGCAAGGCGCTTCACATCAAGCCCAATTCAGAGTTGGCTTACTCGAATCTCGGCGGGTTGTATATCTCGATGGGTAAATACGAAGAGGCTGTTGCAGCTTTCACCAAGGCGCTTCGTCTGGACGATACGTCTGCCGAGGCGCACAACGATCTCGGCACGGCCTATCACAAGCTCGGACGCAGGCGTGAAGCCGTCGCGCATATAGAAAAGGCCGTTCAACTGCGACCCGACTTCTTTATCGCACACGGCAATCTCGGTGTGATTTATGCCGACGCGGGACGCTACTTGGAGGCCGCCGCAACATTTCGCCGCGCGTTGCAGCTTGAACCGGCTTCGCCTGAGCTACACTTTTTTTTGGGCGACGCTTTCTTAAATCTGAACCGACGCGAAGAGGCAATAGAATCTTTCAAACAGGCTCTTAGTCTGAAGCCCGATCTCGATATCGGCTATTTTCGTCTCGGCACGCTCTACGTGGACGCGGGCGACAAAAAAGCGGCGCTCGAACAGCACCGCGCGCTGCAAACTTATAACCCTGAGATGGCGACCAAACTCTTCAGACACATCCATCAAGACAAGCTTGTCGGCACGCCCGCCGTCAGTTCCGCAAACGCTTCTCCTTAAAAGGTTCTTCGCCGGGAGCGCGAGCCATTCTTGCGCTCTCAATCTTCCGGCTTTAATCAATCCATTTGAAAACCGTGACGACGTTTGAGAAATCGTCGCGCCAGGATTCGAGCCGGCGCGGCTTGAGCGTCTGCCAGCGTTCGTCCGTCCTCAAAGCCGTCAAATCTTCCGCGCGACGCGCAACCACGACCCACTGCGAAGGCTCTCGGCCCGCCTCACGGTCAAAAGAGAGGTCGTCAAAGACGACCGAATAAAGCCCCGCGTCGTGCGTTATGCCGCCGACCACAGAATGCAGATCAAGCGCACGGTTTGAGACGTGGAAAGCGACGAGACCGCCCTCAGCGAGTTTCGACAGATAAAGATCGAGAGCTTCGCGCGTCAAAAGATGCGCGGGGACTGCGTCAGAGCTAAACGCATCGAGGATGATGACGGCGTAGTGACCACCGGGCGCGTCGCGCAGACGCAGACGCGCGTCGCCGAGCACGATTGAATGCGTCGCGCCCGCGCAATTTTTGAGATATGTAAAATACCCTTCGTCGCGCGAGAGACGGACGACTAAAGGGTTGATCTCATAGAAAGTCCATGCCTGTTCGGGTTTTGAATAAGCGGCAACAGCGCCCGTGCCGAGTCCGACGGCGGCGATGTTTGGCGATGCGGGCGGGCGCTCGTCAAGCGCCTCGAAGAGAGAGCCAAGCGGCCCCTGCCGGTGGTAATAAGAGAGCGGCTCGCAACGGCGCGCTTGATCGGTAAATTGTCTTCCGTGAATGGTGCTGCCGTGATGAAGACGCAGCGTTGCATTTGAGGGATCGTGGCTGACGCGCACGGTGCCGAAAAAATTGCGCTCCGCAAGCAACACCTGCGCGCCGTTTTCAGTAAAGAAAAAGCTTCCGAGCATGATCGCGCCGAGACCGAGCGCAAATCTGACGGGCCGCTTTGTAAAGAAGTGGTTGATAAAGATGAGCGGAACTCCGATGGCAATAGCAAGTCGCTCGATGCTGGCGAGTTGCAGACGCATGACAATTGCGCTCAACAGCGCAACCGTCGCCCCCAATGCAATCGGCAACGCCACGTCGAGCGTGCGCGCACGCCTTTTGTCGTCCGCTTCAAGATCGTCGGCTGCACGCGTCGTCTCCTCTGTCTTTTCTTCGCTTGCGTCGTTGTTTTTATTATCGACTCTGAATGAAGCACGCGCGAGACACGCTAAGACGACCGCAAGCGGATATTCAACGATTGCGTTAAAGAGAAGCGGGGCGAGCAATGCGTTAAAGAGTCCGCCGACGGCTCCGCCCACAGCAATCCACAGGTAATATTCGCCAAGGTGTTGCGTCGTCGGTCGGTCGTCAGCGAGTCTTCGATGACAGGCGAGCGCGGCGACAAAAAGAAAAACCAGATGGATGAGGATGAGAAACCATGCAGGCTCGGTCGCGCCTGAAAGATAGACAAGCGTGAGCACGATGGCTGCGCCCGGCAGAAGCTTGTCGGCCCAGCGCTTGGTCGCATTCATTCCGCGCGCAAACGCGATGATGAACGTCAACAGATAGAGCGCAAACGGCACCACCCATAGCAACGGCACGGCGGCAACGTCCGTCGTCATGTATGTAGTTGCGCCAAGCACCAGACTTGAAGGAACAAAGGCCAGAAAAGCCCAGCGCAGCCGTCGCCCGATAGTCAAATCTTGATCATCCGGTTCAGCATTCTCTTCGACCGCGCGGGCGATTTCCCCCTCTTTACTGTTGTTAAAGGTCGAGCGATAAACGATCAAAGCGCTCGCACACGTCAGCGCGACGAGCGAAACATAGAAGAAAGTCCAGAGCCTTGCCTGCCCCGCGAGCCGCAGCGTGGGTTCAAGCAGCAAGGGAAACGCAACGAGCGCCACGAGACTCCCGGCGTTGCTCGCCGCGTAAAGATAGTAGGGGTCGGCGGCGGTGGCGTGCCGCGTTTTTGAAAACCATTTTTGCAGCAGAGGCGCGGTTGCCGAGAGCGCAAAAAAAGGCAGGCCGACCGAAAGCAAAAGAGTCGCCAGCAACCACCAGATCGGATCATTCTGCGCGGGCACGCGCGCCGTCATTCGCTCTGCGAGTCCGACCGGCAAACTTGCGAAAGCCGCAATCAACAACGCGACATGAAGCGTCGCTTGAGCTTTGAACTTCAACCTGCGCGTGACCAGATGTGCATATCCGTAGCCCGCCAGCAGCGTGACCTGAAAAAAGAGGACGCACGTATTCCACACGGCAGGCGTTCCGCCCAGCAGCGGCAGCAGCATCTTTGCCACAAGCGGCTGAACCCAAAAGAGCAGCGCCGCGCTTAAGAAAAGCGTTATTGAAAATAAGAGTGGCAACAAATTGCTAAAGCGGCTTTCCGTTGAAATACAAGGTGCGACTTTCGCACCGGGGTTGGCGTCGCCGGAGCCCGACCCAATAGATAAGTGCTCCGGCTGCGATAGTTATACCAGCAATCATTAACGCGAGCGCGGTAATCAGGCTGCACAAATCTTTGTGCAGTTCGTTACAGTCCTTACAAATGTATTCGCAAGCAAAAGTGCCGCCAATAAGTGAGACGATTAGTAAGATGAATAAGAAGACAGATGAGAGAAGTGCTACTAGTAAAGCCAAAGAAGCCGTAACGAACTTTCTCCTCGCCACAATCTTATCTTCGACCGTCACGACATTAAGACCAAAATGAGAGCGATTAGCGATTCAATCAAGCCTCAGTTTAGAGGCGGGCCTGCGGCCCGCGCCTCCAGAAGCTTGGATGCGACCTGCGGCCTGCCTCTAAACAACATAGCGGAGACTTCAAACTCACTCCACGCTACAGACTACTTAACTATCTCAAAATCGATCCACTGCGAAGCCATCTGTTGCTTCTCTTTGGCAAGACGGTCGTAGAAGACTATTTGCAAAACGTAGTCGCCGGGCGTGAGCACTGTTCCGAGACGAAGACGACCTGCGACCATCAGTCGTTTCATGTCTGTCTGATTGCCGGGGTCGAAGCTCTGCAATGCGCCCGTGTAAATTGCGCGCCCCTCGCGGAAGATGCGTAATTGGTATTGCAACTGCGCGCGTCCGCCCGTTGCTGCGCCGGTCTTTGCGTTGTAAACATGCAGGAGATATTCGACCTTTGAGCCTTGACGAAAGCGTCGCACGGCAGGCGTAGCCATCGGATCGTAGTTCGGGGCTTGTTCCGATGATTGCGCAGCAGTAGCGTCGCCCTCTCTAAAAAGTCCGTTGCCTGTGAGGACGATGCCGGAGAGCGCCAAACGATTCCTGCCGATGTCTGGAACTTCAATGTATTGGCTGGCCGAGCCGACGCGCTCGCTTCCTGCATCGCGCACGGCGATGCGGAGCTGATACGCGCCCGGTTTTTTGACGGGCACTTTCATCGTATAGATGAGGCCGCTCTTTAACAGTTCTTCGTAGGTCGTACCGCGCACGCGAATCGTCTCCGTGCGGTTGACTGAATCAATCACCTGACCGTTTTCGCCGAAGGTCAACGCGATAACGTCGATGACGGTCTTGCGCCAGCCGTCGGCCTCTTCAGTAAACTTAAAGTTGCTCACGTCGATGTGCGTGATCGAGTTGATAAAACTCTGTTTCAGGCCTTCGTTGCCAAAAAGCGAGGTCTGCTTGAGCGGAACGCCCCCCGCACCGAATGGTGATGTAATGGCGGCCATCAGCTGATCTGCGCGCGTGCGTCTGACGGGTTGTTCCTCTTCCGTGAAACCATAGAAGCCCGCACGCGTGCGGACGCGAAGTCCGGCCCTTTTAACTTTGACCTCGATCTTGTTGAAGCGTCCGCGCCCGCGCGCGGGGTCGAAGGTTTCAGCATCCGGACGATAGCCAATCAGATAAAAGCCGCGTTGATCTTCGAGCACGCGGCGCACGCCGCCCGCCAGGTCGTTCGAGTTGCGAACAAAGAAGCCGCCCGTCTGCTGCGCCAGATAGTAGAGTCCGTCCTGTGTGTTGAAGAACTTTTCGCGGCGCTCGGTCAAGCTCTGCTCGATCTGTGCGGATGTCATTCCGGAAGTACTGTCGGCGGCTGTCAGCCCGAGGGTCACAAGGCCGCGCGCATCGATGGTGTAGATGACGACTGACGAGCGATTGGCAAGGTCTGTCAGGCGACGCAAATTTTCGAGGATGCGATGGTTTTGGCCCTCGCGGTTGAATAGCTCGAAACCATCGGAAAAGAGAACGACCGATTTTCTGCCGGGCAATTCGCGCAAGCCTCGAACGATAAAATTGAGTGCGCCGAGCGTCCCGACGGAGAAAATCTCATCACGAAACTCGTCAAGCCCCTGTCCGGCTGCCGCCCGTTCACGCTCGCCTGCTCGGTTCTCGTTTGATTGCGCAGTTGCCTCACCAATTTCGCCCGCTTGTGCAAGCGGGTCGGCCTCAATCGGCGCAAAGGCGCTAATACCTGCGCGCCCCGAGGGATACCAGCGTACTTTCTCGATGGCGCGATAGAGCAGTTGTTTGTCGTTTGTAAACTGCTGGAGCGAGCCCATCCCCGCGCTCGTCCGCATGATGGCGACCAGATCGCCCGGCTGCATCTGCTCGTCCACATACTTTTTCAAGGCTCTCCGAATATAGTAAACGCTCTCAAACGACGCGCCGAGATCATCGACGACGAGCGCGATGGTGCGGCGCACGTCTGCACTGCGGAGGCGTGCAGGCGGGACGAGCGGCGCGCCCTTCTCGGCATTTCTATTTCTTTCGGCAGGCGCGACCGGAGAAGCCTCAGCAGTCACATTTGAGACGTAAGAGAAGTTTGTAATCTGTTGCGACTTTCCATCTTCGAGTATCTCGAAATCTTCCGCCGCGAGGTCGGTTACCTGTCGTCCATTCTTATCGACGACGACCGCATCCACCTGAACCAGATTGGTTGTGATGCGAACTACGTCGTCCGACTCGGCAGGAGTTTGCTGTTGGGGCGGCGTGGGTGAAACCTGCGGTGCAGGCGTTTGGCGCGGCGTTGAAGATGGTTGTTGAGCGCGCGAGGCTGACATGACGAGCGACATGCAAAAGAGCAGCGTGGCCGCCGTCAACGAGGTCTTTATCTTCATCTCTTAATTCTCCGTCAGGCTTAGATCAAACACTTCTGAACGAGTTGCTCGACCGCCTTGTCGGGCGCACCACGTTTGCGCCCGTTCTGCATCAGACGTGTTGTCTTACCGACAAAATCTGTGCGATGCTTCGGGGAGCAAAGCATATCCAAGAGAGGTGCAATTATGACAGAGCGTGTAAAAAACGGCGATACCGTGCGCGTGCATTACGAGGGACGACTCGAAGACGGGAGCGTCTTTGACTCTTCGGAGGGCGGCGATCCATTAGAATTCAGGGTTGGCGCTGGCGAGGTCATCCCCGGCTTTGACGAGGCGGTGCGCGACATGGGCATCGGCGATAAAAAGACCGTCGAGATCGACCCGGCGGAAGCATACGGCGAGCGACGCGAGCAACTCGTCGCGCAGGTGCCGCTTGAATCGATGAACCTTGAACAACCGCCCGAGGAGGGCATGAGCCTTCTGATGCAACTGCCCGACGGCAATCAGATTCCCGTCACCGTCACCGATGTCACAAACGAGCACGTCACGCTCGACGCAAACCACCCGCTTGCCGGTCACAAGCTCACCTTCGACGTTGAACTAGTCGAGCACGAATCTGAAAACTCGTAAATCGTGAATCGTATTTGACAGTCTCTTAAATTGAATCAGGTTTCGTAAATTGAGTCAGCATCAATCCATTCGATTTACGATTCACGACATTATTCGTCTTCCGGGCCTACGCCGAAGTAGCGCATCTCTTTGAGCAGTTCATCGTGCGAGAGCGTGGGCAGATCGTCTTTGTTTGATGATCGCGTCTTCTCTCCTTCTTTCATGGTTAAGAGGCGTTTGTCGAACTCGCCTGCTCTGACGACGCGCACTCCCGAACGACGAACGTAGTCGGCGAGCTGCCGGTCCGAAGTGACGACGACGAGCGTGCGCCGCTCGCGTTCCTCATCGACCAGATGCTTGATGCGCTCGTCGGCATTTGAGCCGCGCGCGCCGTAGAGGACGCGCACGCCCATAAAGCTCGAACCGTCGGGAAAATGTTCATCGGGCGCGCCGTCGAAAACGACCGCGACTTTCGCGCGCTCGATGCGTGCAAACTGTGCGAGGTCGCTCATCAACTGTCGGCGCGCGCCCGTTTTATCCTTGTGCCAGCCGACGCGCCGGCCCATCACGTTATTTCCGTCCACCAGATAAGCCATCTGCCCCGCCGTCCAACTTCTTTGATTATTCGGGCTTGAAATCGTAGGTGATCGTGCCTGTCACTCTGATGGGCTTGCCGGAGAGAAGCGTCGGCTTAAAGCGCGATGACCGCGCAGCCGCGACCGCCGCCGCGCGCAAAAGCGGATGGCCGTTGACGGCATTGGCCTCGACGACGCGCCCTTGTTCATCAACCGTTATCTGCACCGTCACTTTTCCCGATGCGCGCACGGCCCTTGCAGCAGCCGGATAAGCCGGAGAGGGCTTTTCGATTGCCTTTGCATCGAGTGCGCCGCCGTTGACGACGGCCTGCTTGCCGCCGCCGAATCGAGCCTCATTATTCGTGTTTATGTTCGAGCTTGACGGCTCGCTTTCGACAGCGCCGGTCGCCCCCTCGGAGAGATCGACAATTTGACCATCAGGGAGACGTAGGTATCCGTTAGTTAATTTCCATTTACCACCCGTCCGATTCATCGTCACGACATAGTGACCATCGGCCTTCTCCCCATCGACCGACATCGTAAAGGCTGCGCTGCCCGTGCCGCCCGAATTCTCTTTGAAGTTGCCAACGGGGAACCCTGTGTCGTTGATCGTGCCGAGATGCTCAGCCGCTTGAGGATTGCGCTTCAATTCATCGACCGCGAGACGATAAGGCTCTGAGTTTTTAAGGCTGCTCTCCAGATACCTGTAACCGAAATAGACGGCAACCCCCGCGCCGATGCCGATCACGACGAGGAAAGCAGACGCAATCAAAAGAATCTTGCCGAGCCGCGACTTCTTTCGCGGCGGCGGCCCAAACTGTGACGATTGTTGCTGGCCGACGTTCCAGGAGGTTTGCATCTGGCCGATGGGCGGGGAGGTGTAGCCTTGTTGAGCTTGATGCGACGCTTGGTCGGCGGCGGGCGTTCCGCAACGCGGGCAGAACTTCGCGCCGGGCGTAATCGCGTTTCCGCAGTTCATGCAGTTCATCGTTTTATGTCCTTTGTCAGCTCTTCTGCCGGACGCGCGCCGCGCGCTCAAATGACGCGTTGCCCATAGTCGCAATACTCCACGATGGGACATTGCTCACAGAGAGGCTCGCGTGGCCGGCAGACGGCGCGTCCGTGCCGAATAAGATTGACGTGAAATGAATAGAACTTCCCCTTGGGTACAAGAGCGTTCATGATCTCATGCGCGCGTGCGTCCGTGCATTTTTCAGGAATGAGCCCGACGCGGCGAAGTATGCGAAAGATGTGTGTGTCGAGCGGAAACACATCGCGCCCGCATGAAAAAAGGAGCGTGCAGGCAACCGTTTTCGGGCCAATGCCGCGAAACGTTGAGAGAAAGCGGACGGCTTCATCCGGTGAAGCGTCGCGCAAAAAATTCAAAGTGAGCGCGCCCGTCCGTTCTTTGATCTGTCGCAAAAGATCGCGGATGACGCGAGCCTTTTGATTGGCGAGTCCGCCCGCGCGAATCGTTTCGGCGAGAGTTGACGTGCGCGCTCGAAGAACTGCGTCCCAATTTGGAAACCGACGTTTGAGCGCGTCCCACGTGCGGTCGGAGTTTGTGTCGCTCGTCGCCTGCGAAAGGATTGTGGCGACGAGCATATCGAGCGGGTCCCAATCAGTCCATTTGTTGACGGGCACGCCGTAAGCGCGTTCGAGATTCTGGATGATGTAAGGAATTGGTTTCTCAACGGCGTGCGATTCGTTCAGCCGAGGTGCAGAACTACTTTTGCGCGCATGCGTTTTTGCGGCGCGCTCCGAACGTGCGCGCAGATGAATGTCTGCGACGGCGTAACGCGCGGCTGCCTTTTGCCACTTCTCGGCGGCTTCGTGCGAAGGCTCTGGCGCGTTAGCCTTTTCGGTCTTCTTTCGACGCGGCGATGACGCGCTCATAAAAATCTATGTACTGCGGAATAACGAGGTCTGTGCTGTAGCGCGAGATGGCGGAGCGACGCGCGCGCGCGCCCATCTCGCTGCGTGCGCCTTCGTCTTTGAGAAGATGCGCCGCATCGGTCGCCATCCGCTCAACGTCGCCGACTTCTGCAAGGCACCCTGTCTCGCCGTCCGTCACGACTTCCGGGATGCCGCCCACGCGCGAAGCGACGACCGGCACTTCGCACGCCATTGCTTCCAAAGCCGCGAGCCCGAAAGATTCCTGCTCCGAAGGCAGAAGCAAAACATCTGCAACCGACAGATAATCGACGATGCGCGGCTGCTTGCCGACAAACGAACAAAACGGGTCAACGCCGAGAAGTCGCGCGCGATGCTCGCACGCGGGCCGTTCGCTTCCGTCGCCAACCATGACGAGTCGCGCCTCAATTCCCTTCTCTCTCACACGCGCCAAAATCTCGATGCAATCGATGGGACGTTTGACAGGACGAAAATTTGAGACATGAACAAGCAGAGGCTCGCCCGCAGGCGCAAGCTCTTCGCGCAAGGACGCGACGGGCCGACGCTGGTATTCGTCGGCACAGATAAAGTTTGGAATAACGGCGATATGATCGAACTGAAAAGTTTCCGCCGTCGCCTGCTTCAGATAGTGCGAGATGGCCGTCACGCCGTCTGATTGTGCGATGCCGTAACGCGTAATCGGCAGATAAGAACGGTCTGCACCGACGAGCGTGATGTCAGTGCCGTGAAGCGTTGTGACGACGGGAAGCGTGCGATGCGGCTTGAGCGATTCGCGTGCGAGGATGGCGCTGATTGAATGCGGGATTGCGTAGTGGACGTGAAGGAGATCGAGACTTTCCGTCTCAGCGACGTTTGCCATCTTCGTCGCCAGCGCGAGCGTATAGGGCTGATGCTCAAAGAGCGGATACGACATCATCTCGACTTCGTGAAAGCGCACGCGCTCGTTCAGCTCCGTCAGACGCGTCGGCAAACTCGAAGAGATGAAATGGACGTTATGGCCGCGCGTGGCCAGCTCTTTCCCAAGCTCGGAGCCGACAATCCCGCTTCCGCCGTAGGTCGGATAGACTGTGATGCCGATATTCATGATGAGCTATTAGCGTTAGCTGTGCGGTACTCCCTGGCGACCCGATGCTAACAGCTAATAGCTAACGGCTCACAGCTAAAAAAGCAAGAGGCAGACGGCCCTCGCTACCGTCTGCCTCTTGTCTCATCTTGTCTCACCTGCAAAGGGGGGACAAGCGAGGGCTAGAATATACGCGCATTATTTATTTTTTGACAAGTTAAATTCTCACATGGCTCCGGTAAATTTTTCCGGGCCTGACAAGATCGCAAAAAAAGCGCGTATTTTTACATTTTCCAAGACGTGCATGTTGATAGCCGAATATTTTACCCGGCGTGTCCAGCATCCAACCGAATCGTCAGAGGGCAACCAAACAAGTCTAGGCCGGTTCCAATATCCTCGCCGCTTCGAGAATTTTTATGATGCGGTTGTTAGTCGACTTTTGTGCGATGTTTTAAGTCGGTCTGCGCGCTGTCGGTTGTGCAACGATGAAGGTATAATTACGACATCGTAAATGCGCAGCGTGCAAGTGGTTTTTTGCTCGCGCGTGGAAAAATTTTTCGCAGCAAATATTCAAGAGAGGTTTTTACCGATGCCGAAGATCGACAACATTGAAGAGACACCAAATCCGAATGCCGTCAAATTTGTTCTCAAAGAGCCGGTGACGAGCGGCGTGGCGCGCTCGTTTCAAACGGCGGAAGAAGCCAAGGATGATGAACTCGGTCGCACGCTGTTCGAGGTGGGCGAAGTGGCCTCGGTCTTTTACATGGGCAACATGCTGACGGTCGAAAAGGTTGACGAGGCCGATTGGGACGACCTGCTGCCAAAGCTCGCCGTGCCTATCCGCGCGGCTGCATCGGCAACGTCTTCAAACGGCGGAGCAAGTGTTGCTACTACCCCGACCGGAGTCGGCGGCGCGCTCGGCGCGTTGATGAGCGACGACCCGCGACTCCTGCAGATCAATGAGATTTTGGACGAGCGCATCCGCCCGACGCTGGCTTACGACGGCGGCTGGCTCGAAGTCGTCGATCTCAAGGAGAACACGCTGACGATTCGTTATCAGGGCGCGTGCGGTAGCTGTCCAAGCTCATTGACGGGCACGCTGATGGCAATCGAAGGCATGATCCGACAAGAAGTCGATCCGGAAATCGAAGTCGTCGCGCTCTAATTCAACGAAAACTTATAGAACGCGGATGAGACGGATTTACACGGATTTAGTCTGCGCTTATCCGTCTCATCCGCGTTCTATCTATTCTCACTCTAAAAACTTACCGGAACCGACCGCCACGCTCGGGCGTTAAAATCAGCATCACGCTTTAGCACAAACGCGGGTCATTACAAAAAACAGAAAATCTTTCCGCCCGCACGTCAAAAAAATTCGCGTCGCGCTTATGGCAAAGGCAAACAGCGCGCTCTTCGATGAGGACAAAGAGATGGCCCACCGCCCAGGAGCAATCCGTCTATCGCTTCTCTGTCTAACGCTTCTCTGTCTAACGCTTCTCGCGCCCGCACTGCTTCAAGCGCAAACGCCCAAAAAGTCAAAGACCAGGACGGCTGAATCAGACCCGCTCGCCGAGGCGCGTCGGACGACTGCCATCATGCTCGTCAACTCGCTCGCCGACGAAGCGCGCAATTTCTCCGGTCCTGTTTTGCGCGCGCGCACACAGGCCCGCGCCGCAGATGCTTTGTGGGAGACGGACAAGGAACGCGCACGCACGCTCTTTGTGCGCGCCTGGGAGGCAGCCGAAGCTGCGGACAAAGAGCTTGGCGAGCAACGCGCGCGCGAAGCTTCGAGACGCGGAGCGCCCTCTTCGCGCGAGGCAGGCAGCGTCCGCCGCGAGGTCTTGCGTCTGGCGGCCAAACGCGACCGCGCGCTCGGCGAAGGATTTCTCAAGCGTCTCGACGAGGCAAGCAAACAGGAAACTGCCGACGCAAGCAGTGCGGCGACTACTTCGGGCGGAGCACAAACGCCGCGCATCAACCCGGACGACCCGCCGACGACGATGACGCAGCGTCTCAACCTCGCCCGGCAACTACTCGAAGACGGCGATACGGAGCGCGCCATGCTCTTTGCTGACCCGGCGCTCTATCCCGTCAACACCTTTGGCATGAACGTGCTCGACATGCTGCGCGAGCGCGATATGAAGGCCGCCGACGCGCGCTACATGACGCTGCTTGCGCGCGCCGCGACAGACCCCGCGTCGGATGCCAACACGGTCTCTCTGCTCTCGACTTACGCGTTGACACCGTTTCTCTACATCACCGTCCGGCCCGACGGCAACAGCCACACGCGGCGCTTTCGTTCAAACAATGCGCTCCCGGAAAACTTCGACCCGCGCATACGCGATTCGTTCCTCCGAGCCGCCGCGCAGATACTTCTGCGACCGCTTGCGCCTGCCGATCAGGATGCCTCGTCTTCGGGACGCATCGGCGCTTACGTCGTCGCCACGCGTCTTGCGCCAATCTTTGAAAGATACTTGCCCGACATTGCGCCGCAGATTCGCGCACGACAATCCGCGCTTATGCAGGAAACGCCTGAGCGCAACCGTCGCCCCGACGACCCGCTTCTGACGCGCGGCCTCGTGCCTGAGCCTTCGCGCGACGAGCGTTTGCAGGATGCTTTGAGTCGGCTTGAGCGCACAACGAACCCGGACGAGCGCGACATGATCCATTTTCAAATTGCGATGGGGTTTGTTGAAGACGATCTTGCGCGCGCGCGTGAGTACGCCTCAAAGATTGAAGACGCGGACATGCGCGGGCAGTTGATGGCAGCGCTCGCCTTTGCTGCCACAGAAGCGGCCCTGCGTGGACGCAAGCCGGAAGAGGCTTTTCGTCTCGCGCACGCGGACGAGCTGCCGCCAATTCAGCGCATTTATGCGTTGACGGAGACGGCCCGCCTGCTTTCTAAAGATCAGCCGGGACGCGCCGTCGAAATTCTTAATGAGGCTTTAACGGAGGCTAAAAAGCTCGACGCGGGCACGAAAGAGCGCGCACAAGCTTTGACGGCTGTGGCAACGGGGCTGTACGGCGTTGACAAACCGCGCGCGTGGGATTTGATGAGCGAAGTTGTCAGGGCTGCCAACGCCGCGAACGATTTTACGGGCGAGGACGGCGGCATCGTCGTCATCGTCAGATTCAAACGCGGGGGTGCAATGACGCGCGGCAACGACGTTGAGAGTTTTGATCTGCGCGGCATCTTTAGCGCGCTCGCCAAAGAGGACGTTGACCGCGCCGTCGAAGTCGCGCGCGGACTCAAAGGCGAGGCAGCGCGCTCGGTTGCGATGCTCTCGATTTCTCAAGCAGTGCTTGCTCAACCCCGCGCGGGTGCAAATTCTCAACAAGTGCAACAGACGGAAACACGACAATGAGAAGAGATTTCAAACGCATTTACGCATCCATCTTTTCGTTCGCGCTATTGGCTCTTGCGGCGCTGTCGGCTTCCGGCCAGCAACCTGCGGCCAAGCAGGCGAAATCCGCGAAGAAATCGAGCGCGGCGACGGTCGAGGCCGATCCCCTGGCCGAAATGCGTCGTCAAACGTCGGTCAACCTCGTCAACTCGCTTGCCGACGAGGCGCGCAATTTTGCAAATCCGACTTTGCGCGCACGTGCGCAGGCTCGCGCCGCAGATATTCTGTGGGAAACGGACGTTGAGCGCGCTCGCACACTCTTTCGCCGCGCATGGGACGCAGCCGATGCAGCCGACGCAGAGGCCGAGCGTCGTCTTGAAGAAGAACGGCAAAAGCAAGAACGCGAGCGCGGCTACTTCTCGATTCGTCGCGGGCCGAGTTTGCGCAATGAGGTCTTAAGGCTTGCGGCCAAACGCGACCGCGCGCTCGGCGAAGAATTTCTTGCGCAGATGGACGAGGCAAACAAAAAGTCTGACGCGACGACGGCGGCGCAGCCTGACTCTCAAACGCCCGCGTCGCGTAAACGCTCTTCTGACGCGCAGGAAGTTTCTCCCGCCGTCGAGAAACGCCTGCGCCTTGCCTTACAGTTGTTGCAGGAAGGCGACGTTGAGCGCGCGCTTCAGTTTGCAGACGCCGCGCTCACATCCGTCAACGTCCTCGCGCTCGACTTTCTCGGTCGGCTCCGTTCGCACAACGCGCAGGCCGCCGACCAGCGTTACGCCGCTCTGCTCTCGCGCGCGGCAATCGATTCGTCGAGCGATGCCAACACCGTGTCGCTTCTCGCTTCCTATCTTTTTACGCCCTCGCTCTACGTCACCTTTACGCCCGACGCAGGCTCAAGCAGCAATCGCTACGGCGAAGCGCTTCCGCCGCCTTCTGATGTTGCGCCCGCCATACGCGCGGCCTTCTTCAACGTTGCCGCCTCGATCCTTATGCGCCCCACGCCGCCCGTCGAACAGGATCAGACGACGGCTGGACGCGCAGGCACATACATGGTCGTCATGCGTCTGTTGCCGCTCTTTGAACAACACGCGCCCGACAAAGTTCCGGCGCTGCGCACCAAGCTCGCCGCGCTTACGCCCGACACGCCTGAACGCGCGCGACAGCCCGGCAACAACGCTCTCACAAGCGGCCTTGTCCCCGAAGACTCGAACCGCGACCGCGTGCAGCAGACGCTCGACCGTCTGCCGCAGGCGAAAGATGCAAACGAGCGCGACGCAATCTATGCGGAAGCCGCGCAGGATGCCGCGCGACGCAATGATCCGCGCGCCGCCGAGCTTGTCGATAAGATCGAAGACAACGAGGTGCGTCGTGCGACGCGCGCTTATTTAGACTTTGAGATGCTTGACGAAGCCGTCCGCTCAAAAAACGCGACGGAAGCATTGAGGATTGCGCGTGAGGGCGAGCTTGCGCCGCTCCATCGCGTGTGGGGTTTGACCGAAGCAGCGCGGCTTTTAACGAAAGATCAACCGGGCCGCGCGCTCGAAGCTCTGGAAGAAGCAACCGATGCGGCGCGCAAGATCGACGCGGGCACTTCGGATCGCGTGCGCGCTCTCGTCGCCGTCGTCACGCGCTACATCGAGCTCGACCGCCCGCGCGCGTGGGAGATGCTTGCAGAGGTTGTTAAAGCGTCAAACGCGGCGGAAGAATTTACCGGGGAAGACGCTTCGCTCGCAATCACCTTGCGCACCAAGTTCGGCGTAACCGCGCGCACGTCTTCGGTCGATAGTTTTAATCTGGCGGGTCTCTTCTCCGCGCTCGCGCGTGAGAATTTTGATGGTGCGGTCGATCTGGCTCGTTCCTTCAAGGCCGAGCATCCGCGCACAGCCGCCACGCTTGCCGTCGCGCGCGCCATAATCGAAAAGAAGAACCGTTAGGATTGCGTCGGCTGTATCGCGCGCTCACGACAATGTGCTTTCTGAGTGCTTCTGACGTGTTGTCTATGGAGATGAAACGGCGTTTAAGGAGAGGCCGACGGGTCGGCGGGGCCAAGCTTGTCGATCTCTTTTTCAATCAAAGGAAGCACGCGCTGGCGTAATTTTAAGACCAACGCATCGGCCTGCCTTACGTCGTCTTCGAGACGCGCGCGCATCTGCACGGTTTGCATCAGCAAACCTTCGATTCCCTTCCGGTCGTTTTCCAGAATTCGGCGACGAACATCGCGCATCTCGGGCGTACGTGTTGTGCCCACAAGCGACATCGAGCGTTCGATGCTGTCGGGCCGCATGTCGTCTTCAATCTGCACAAGACGGCTTTTGAAGGAAGTCTCTTTTTCGATCAATTCAAGCAACTGTTTTCGCAAGACTTCGGCGCGTTGCTCGGCGCGGCTTAACAGATCTAAACCGACGGAGATGCGTGTTTGTCGATCCTTCGACGAGTCAGTCTGTTTTGATTCCGGAGCGAGAGACTTTTCGCTCATCTCACGCAGTCTTGCCGTCAGTGTTTGCACAGACTTTCGGAGAAGACCGATCTCATTTGCTATCGTTTCAATCGCGCTGCGGTTCGGCGGCGTGTTGAGAGACTGTTCGAGAGCTTGAATCTCGGAGCTAGTCGGACGACGTTCGTTTGACTGGGCAGATAAAGTGAGGCTGAAAAGCGTCGAAGCACAAATTACAAACAGGAAACATTTCGGCTTTCTCATTTGTAAAATCCTTTTTTGTCTCAAAGGCGCGCGACTCATCTTGTCGCACGTTTGCCGTCGCCTCTTTTAGTGAGGGCGAACTTAGGAATAGATGTTCATCGGTCTTGTGAGAAGAGCAAACGGGTCTTCGACGTTGAGGGCTTCGCGGACGTGCCAGGGCTCGCCGGCGGCAACGCCGATGAGCGAGCCGTAAAAGCGCAGGCGATACTCGATCTGATTGAGAAACCCCTGCTGGCTGATGCGCGTCTCAGGCTCTTTGGAATCCGCGCTCCAGAATTGCGAAGCATGCGCGCGCACCGCCGCCATCTTTGCATCGATAAACTCAGACACGTCGAAGATAAAAGATATTGGAACATGACGCGAATAGACCGAATGCGCGAGCGCAGGCATCTTGACCGCCGCCAGTCCGTGCTCCTCGTCGTAGCGACGCATTGACGCAAGCCGCGCCGCCTCGCGGACGATGCGCGCCGTGTTGGCGTGGTCAGGGTGCGGGTCGTCCCAGTGCGCCGTGAAGATGACTTTGGGCTTGCAGGCGCGGATAACGCGTACAAGACTTTTGCGTGCGTCTTCGGTCGGCCAGACGTGACCGTCCGGCTGGTCGAGGTTGAGACGCACGTCTAATCCCATGACTTTGCCCGCCGCGCGCGCCTCCTCTTCGCGCAACTCGCGCGTGCCGCGCGTGCCCATCTCGCCGCGCGTCATGTCAAGTACGCCCGTTCGATATCCCAAACTCTTGAGCTTGATGATCGTGCCGCCCGCCGCCAGTTCCGCATCATCCGGGTGCGAATAGACGGCCAAAACGTCGATTTCAATCGGCTGGTCAGTCATGTCTAGGAAAAGTAATGAGTGATGAGTCATGAGTGATGAGTTAAGGCAAGCTATTCTTACTCATTACTCATCACTCATCACTCAGCACTCATTACTCTTTCTTGAAATTGAATCGGCAGCGCAAGCCCTGCTCAGTTCCCGTGTCATAGATGTACGAGAGATTATTGACCTCGATCTCCCAGTGAAAATTGCGGCGCGAGAGCAGCCGGACGATCTCTGCCAGTTGGTCGCTGTCGATATCGCCGTGCGCGAGCGTGATGTGCGGAAGCCACATGTCAGGCGTGTAGTAATGCGCGGCGCAGCCTTCGGTCGCGCTTCCGAGCCGGTTCCAAATTTCCGTGTGCAGATGATCGAGCGCAGGCGCACGAACAATCGGCATGTAGAGCACGGGCTTGGCTGCGGTAAAGATTCCAAGTCCTCCTGTGCGGACGATAAACGGCTCGCTTTCAACGGCGATTTTTTGCAGCGCCTTCTCGACCGTTTTCGGGTCGTAAGTTTCCGACACTTGATATGTGAAATGCGGAAAGGGCGTGGCGTAGATGCCGCGCACGCCGAACGTCTGCGAGAGTTCGTCCCACACCTCTTCGATCAGTTTGTAATGCTCGTCGTCGAGCAATGAAACAACGCCTTGCATGAAATCAGGGCTTTTAAGAGCGCGCCTCGTTCTTAGTCGTTGATGCTGCGGTGAAAGATGTAGCGCATGGTCGCATGGCGGGTCAAGCGTGCGTTGACGCGTACGGTTGACAGTTGGTAGCCTTCCGCCATTCAACGCTTCCGCCGGAAGGATAAAGTTTAGGATGCAGCTTATCGTCCTCGGCTCGGGAACGTCTGTCCCGCACGCGCGCCGTTCGTCTTCGGCGCACTGGGTCGCAACGAATGCGGGGACGATTCTTTTAGACCCAAGCGCGACGGCCCCGCACCGCGCCGCGCAGGAAGAACTCGACTGGGCCGCGCTCGATGCAATCTGGGTCAGCCATTTTCATCTCGACCACGTCGGCGGACTCGCGCCCCTTCTGTTTGGCACAAAGCATGCCCCGCAGACGCAGCAGCGTCGCAAGCCATTGCGCGTCTTCGGCCCTTCGGGGACGCAAAAACTTTTGCGCGCCTTTGACAAATCGAACAACTACAAACTCTTCGAGCAACCCTTTCCCTTCGAGGTGCGAGAGGTTTCGCCGCGCGCGGAATTTGAGATTCTTCCGGGTATTCGGGCGCGCACTTTTTCGACTCCGCACACGCGCGAAAGTCTCGCCATCAGGATTGAAGAAGCGGGCGGCGCAAGTCTTGCCTATACGTCGGACACGGGTTATACCGATGCGCTTGCGGACTTTGCGCGCGGCGTAAATTTGTTTCTCATGGAGTCTTCATTTTTCCGCACCGCACCCATCAAGACGCATCTCGTGCTCGCCGAAGCGATGCGTCTGGCAAAAAGCGCCGCACCCGGACGCGTCGTTCTCTCGCATCTTTATCCTGAATGGGACGGAATCGATCTCGAAAGAGAAGCGCGAAAACTCTGGGACGGCGAAACCATCGAGGCGCACGACGGGTTGCGACTTCAAGTTTGAAAGGCTGTCGGTTGTCCGCAGACAATTGTCCGTTGTCATTTGTCAGTTGTTTTGTGACGACCCCGCAACGTGTTGATTGTAGGCTCGCAACTGATTACTGACTGCTGACTGCTGACTGCTGACTGCTGACAAAAGAATGAAATCACGTCTGATCGTCAATCCCGTCTCCGGCACGGATGCTGCGCCGGACTATTTGCAAGCCATCAACGAGCGTCTGCGCGCAGGCGTCGGCGAGCTGGACATTGTGATGACTGTGGCGCAGGGCGATGCCGAGCGTCTGGCCGAAGAGAGCGTGCGCGCAGATTACGAACGGCTTTTTGTGGCGGGCGGCGACGGAACTTTGAACGAGGTTCTCAACGGCGTGTCGCGCGTTGAAGGCGCGCTTGAAAGGATTGTGTTCGGGCTCATCCCGCTTGGTACGGGAAACGATTTTGCGCGCGCTTTGGGTTTGAGCGAGACGGTCGACGAAGCGGTCGGCACGCTGCTCGAAGGCCGCGTTGTTCGCGCCGACGTGGGGCAGCTAAACGAGCGCCGTTTTATCAACGTCTCGGCGGGCGGCTTTATCGCCGAAGTGTCGGACGCAGTTGACCCGCAGTTAAAAACGGTCGCGGGCAAGCTCGCATATCTGATCGGCGGCGCACAAGTCCTTTTTGACTACGAGCCTTTTGTTGCGCGCGTGCGTGCGGAAGATGCGGATGGCCGTACGACAGAGCGCGAATTTGAGTTGCAGATGTTTGCCGCGTGCAATTCGCGCATGGTCGGGGGCGGTCGTCTCATCGCGCCCGATGCTTTGATCGACGACGGAGTGCTTGATTTCTGTTTTGTCGAATCGATGCCGATGCTTGAGTTTGTTCGCCTGCTGACAACCGTCTCGACGGGCGATCATGTCGAGGACGAGCGCGTCGCATACTTTCGCGCGCGCGCTCTCGACATCGAATTTGCACGCAAGATCAAGGTCAACACTGACGGCGAAGTCCTTGAGACCGAGCGATGTCGCTACCGCACACACACGCGTGCGGCACGCTTCCTCGCGGGCGATGCGCCCTACACATCGAAAGGGAAGAACGGATGATTAAAAGTGAAAGCCGCACACTCGCCTCCGCGCTCTGTCTTCTCATCATCGCCCTTGTCGGACTGCTCTATCCGACCGGCGCAGTTGGGACTAACAACGACGGCCCGCGCGCAGTCCACCATCTTCTCGAAACCGGAAGCGCCGAAAGGTTGTTGCCCGCTCATCCTGCCCCCACAGAGATTAAGGTCGTCTCCTACAACATGCGTTATCGCGCCGGGAGCGACCTCGATGAGTTGATAGAGTTGCTCAAGACCGATATGGAAGTCGGCGGGGCCGCGCTGATCGGTCTGCAAGAATGCGACCGCAATCGTAAGCGCACCGGAAACGTCAACACCGCGCGTGTGATGGCTGAACGTTTGGGGATGCATTACGTCTGGGCCGCGCCGCCGAACGCGCGTCCGAAAGACGAGAAGAAGAACAAAGCCGAGAAGGAACAGGAGGAAGAGACCGGCGTTGCCATCCTCAGCCCTTACCCGATGCGCGATGTTGAGCGGATCATCCTCACACACGAAGGGCCGAACCGTCGAAGACGCGCCGCCATCGGCGCAACCGTCCGCATCGGCGAGCGCGATGTGCGCGTCTATTCCGTCCACGCCGAGACGCGCATGCCCGTCGAAAAAAAGATCGAACACTGGCGCGCAGTCCTTGAAGACCTCGCACGCCATTCGCAGATCAAACACACCATCGTGCTCGGCGATTTCAACACCATCAAAGGCAAAGAGGTACGCGCCGCGCGCCGCCTCTTTACCGAACACGGATTCACCACGCCTTTCGACGACGACGAAACATTTAAGGTTTTCTTCCTGGACTTCAAGCTCGATTGGGTGTGGCTGCGCGGCGTTACAAACATCGAGCATGGGATCGACAAAAAGATCGGACTCTCAGACCACTGGCCTTTGTGGCTCAAGGTAAAGCTGGCGGAGTGAATTAAACGTTGAACGCCGCAACGCGAAACGATCAATGAAAAGCACGCTCTCTTTCATTGATCGTTTCGCGTTGCGGCGTTCAACGTTTTCATTTGACCTCGACGCGGTTTGCTTCGAGCGAGTTGCCGGTGGCGCGTTGCAGCTCGGCGATTGATTTATTGAGTTCGGTCTGTGCGCGCAGCTCGTTGCCGCGCGCGGTCGTCAATGCGGTCTGTCGTTCGAGGACGAGAAAGAGCGTGGATTGGCCTGCGTCGAATTTGCGCTTCTCGCTCGCGTATTGCTGCTCGGAGGCGGAGCGCGCGGAGGCGGCTGCGCGCAGGCGTGATTCCGCCGTGCGAACCGACTGCAAAGCGTTTCTCACATCCACCTGAATCAACTGTTCGAGCTGCTCGCGCTGCGCGCCGATGCGTTCGCCTTCGACGAGCGTGCGGCCCAATTGCGCTTTGGCCGTCGTGTTGCGAAATGGAAGATTGACCGTGACACCAAAACGGAAATTGTTGTAGCGATTTGCCGCCAGATTTGTGAGAGATTGTGCATAGCCGCCGACGAGATTTTCCGGCAGCGTCTGCGGCGGAGGATCTGGAATAAGCGGCAGTTGCGTGCCCGTCGAAAGCGCATTGACGCGGCGCGTCAGTTCGTTGACCTGCTCGCGCAAAGCGTTGCTCGAAGCAGTAAACGGATTGATTGCGCCCGACGAGCTGAGCGGGCCGGCCAGACCGACCGCGCCGTAAGAAGCGATTAAATCAACTTGCGGTTTGGCCTGCTCGCGCGCAAAACGCTGCTCGATCTCGTTGACCTCGCGCGCTGCATTTGAAACCTGAAGCTCCGGGCGCGTTTTCATCGCCGACTGCATCGCGTCTTCGAGACGCACGTCGGGCGGGCGCAAATCGACGGGGTCGGCGGGAACGAGCGCGACGTTCCAGAGCGGCGCGGCGCGGTCTTCGGCAATCAGGTTCTTGAGAAGATTTTCGGCGCGGCCTACGTCGTCGAGCGCGGTATAGACGCTCTGTTCAAATCCCGACACTTGGGCTTCGGCGGCGACCACGTCGATGGGCGCAAGCAATCCTTCGGCGACGAGTCGGCGGTTGTGTTCAAGCTGAGAGCGCGCGTCGCGCACGGCCTCGCGTTGAATCTGCAAGTTGCGCAATGCAAAGACCAGATCCCAGTAGGCTCGCTGAACGCTCGTGATCGTCTCGATGGCGCGCTGTCGAAACTGCGCGTCGGTCAAAGAAAGATTTCTCTTTGCAATCTCTATCTGACGGCGATTCTGGTCAAAATCGCGCCCTTTGAGAAGCGGCTGTGTGTAGCTGAAAGTAAGCGAAGTCGGATACTGCGGGTTGAGCGCCGCAAACTGGTTGTCGGTCGTGATGCGGTTTGAGACGAAATCTACTCGGTAGCCTCCGCCCCACTTCGGCGTAAGACCCTGAAAAGTTGATGCGCTAAAAAATCCCGACTGTGTGACCGCGCCCGAAGACGAGCCGCTCAAAAAACTCGCCGCCGGTGTCTCAGTCCGTTCATAGTAAGAGTTTGTCAGAAAGCGCGGGTCATAAACTCCGCGCGCTCCTTGCAGGTCAAACTCTGCGGCGCGCACCTGTGTGCGCGCAACCTCGATATCTTTGTTGTTGGCAAGCGCCATCTCAATGACTTCGCGCAGAGAGATGGCGCGCTGCTCGCTCATCTGTACGCCGATGCGGTCAAGTGTGGGAAACGGGCCTTCGGAAGCGCGAAAGTCCGTCGCAACCTGCGGCACGTCGAGCGGGGCTTCGCCGGTCGGCGCAGCCGCAGGCACGCTCTCACGTCCGGGCTGGCGTGGGCCTTGCGGCGCGGGCACTTGCTGTTGCGCGCCCGGTGTTGCGGGCTGTTGCTGTTGCCCTTGCGACGGATTTGGCGGAGCAGGCTGCGGCAGCGACGGCTGTTGAGAAGGCTGCTGTTGCGGCGACGCAGGCGCGGCAGGGTTTGCCGATTGCTGCGTCTGCGTCTGTGTGGGCGAAGCGGTCTGCGGAGATTGCGTGGGCGGCCCCTGTTGCGGTGGATTGTTTGCCGAGGGAGCAACGGGCGCAGGCGTTTGCGTTGAAGATGATTGACCCGGCTGCTGCACAGCCGCTTCGTCACGCGCGGGCAGGCGCAACGCGACTCTCATGTATGAGAGCGGCGTCGCCGTCGGCTCTGGTTTGAGAGCTTCCGTCTCTTCTTCTCTGCGAGGTTTTTCGTCCTTCGTTTTTGACGCATCGGTTGTCGCATCGCCAAAGAAAGAGCCTGTAAAGACTGGCTTCGACGTACGGCTTGTTTGCTTTTGCTGTTGTGCTTGCGCGACCGGCGCAAGCCAAGCAAAGGTGATAACAAAAGTCAGAAACGCTCGCATCAATGTGTTGCTCGGTTTACTCATAGCTTCACCGTTCGATATTACAAAAGAAAGAGAACACGGACGGACGCGGATTTAACGAATGTCGTTCTAATCAATTTGTGTTGATCCGTCGAATCCACGTTCGGTCTGCGTTCCCTTTGCAATCAATGCCTATTGAGAAGGCTGAAAAAAGAGCTGGCCGCAGTCGCCGCGCGTCTGCGCGCCCAGGCAAACGGGGCGGTCGCCATCCGTCCCAAACGTCCCCACACGCGGCTGTGACCGAGATCGTCAAAGAGCGAATAGAAGACCGGCACGGCCAAAAGCGTGAGCAACAGACAAAGCGTCTGTCCGCCGACGACAAGCACGCCGATTGAACGATTTGTGCCCGCGCCCGGCCCCGTCGAAATCACAAGCGGAATCATCCCTGCGACAAGCGCAATCGTCGTCATCAGAATCGGGCGCAGGCGGTCGCGGTTCGCCTGAAGGATCGCTTCCAAACGTTCCATGCCCTGCGACCTCAATTCGTTTGTGTGGTCGATCTGCAAGATCGCGTTCTTTTTGACCACGCCGAAGAGAAGCAGAAGACCGAGCCCGGAAAAGATGTTGACCGTCTGCCCCATAATGAGCAACGAAAGGATGCCAAAGGGGATGGCGAGCGGAAGCGTTAAAAGAATCGTGACGGGATGGATAAACGACTCAAACTGCGCGGCCAGAACCATGTACATAAAGATGAACGAGAGCGCGAAGGCGAGCATGAAGTAGTAGCCCGAACGCTGTAGTTCTTTCGAGCGTCCGAACGTGCCGGTTGAATAGCCCGTCTCAAGATTCATCCCTTGCGCGAACGCATCGATCTCAGCCATGACTGCCGCCTGCGAGCCGCCCGGTTTGACGTTGGCCGAAAGAATCACCTGACGCTGACGGTTGCGGCGGTCAATCGCCGCAGGCCCCGTCCCCTCTTCCGTGCGGACGAGATTTGAAAGGTTCGTCCAACCCGTCTTTGTCGATGCGACAAAGAGGTTTTCCAGCTCTTCCTGACTCGCACGCGCGCGCCCGACGGCGCGCACGCGCACATCATATTGGTCTGTCCCTTGATTGTATGTTGATGCTACCTGTCCTGCGACAAGCACGTTCAAGGTCTGCGCAACGTCGCCGACTCTCACGCCCAAATCCGCAGCCTTCGCGCGGTCGATGTGAACTCTCACTCCGGGCTTGCCCGAGA
>CBDUCU010000003.1:0-24572 GCA_965365725.1 uncultured bacterium
CCGGAGATAATTCTTGCCAAGATTAAAGCCCCGACGTGCGCGTTCGATACGTCGCCTGCCGCTCTGAAAATCTTGCGCGAAGCTGGCGCAACGGATGCTGTAGTTCTGGCTTTGGTCGAATCTTCTTGCGGCGCGGTTGAGAAGCAAGCTGCGGGCGGTGTGCAGGAGTCTCCGCGCGAGAAGAAGATCGTATCTTTGAAATTGCCGGTGGGGACGCGCGTCGAATTAGAATCGGCTTACCGCATCAGCTCGCAGGAGGTGCGCGAGGGCGATCTACTCACCTTTCACGTGGTCAATCCCGTGCGGGTTGAAGGCGTGACGGTGATTGAGCCGGGCGCGGTGGCGACAGCGCGCGTGACGAAGGCTTCGCGCGGCGGACACTTCGGGCGCGCGGGCCGTCTGGCATGGACGATGTATGAAGTGACGGCTGTTGACGGAACGCGCGTGCGGATCGAGACGCAGGGGCGGCGCGTGGGCGACAGCAAGGGCGCAAAGGTCGCCACGCAGATTGCTATTACGGCGGCGGCCATGCCGATAATTGCTCCCGTCGCGCTGCTTCACGGCTTCAAACGCGGCGAGAATGCGTATCTGCCTGAAGGCGCGCGTTTCGATTCATTTGTCAGTGGGGACGCAACCGTGAGCGTCGAAGTTGATAAAGAAAAATAAGTCGGGTTGAATGGCGCGCTCAATGTCGCGGCGGCTCTTTTTCATCGGAGCTTTCGGGAGCGTTGGCTGCCGCCGAACTGTCGGCGCGTGTGTGGTTGGCGGCGTGCTGCACGACGCGCAGCTCGGCGACGATGTCGCGGATGCGTTTGGCAAGCTGCTCGATGGTTTCGACGCGTCGGCGCGCAGGCTCTTTGAGACTCTCGTCGCGCAAAAGGAGCTGCGCCTGCCCGATGAGTCCGGTCAGAGGGTTGTTGATCTCGTGGCGGATACGCGCGGCGAGTTCGACGACTTGTTTAAGGCGCGCTTCCGTCGCCGCAGCCGTTTCCCATCCCCCTTCGTCCTCTTGCCGCACGCCTCCCTCGCGGAGCGCGCCCTCCTCTACGTGTTCGTCTGTCATGGGGAGTGTCTGACTTTTCTTACGCGAGGCAATTTTCGGGCACGCGCCCGACCCTTCAACGCCATTTTGCCCCTTC
Source organism: uncultured bacterium (assembly GCA_965365725.1). Taxonomy (GTDB): domain Bacteria; phylum Acidobacteriota; class Blastocatellia; order Pyrinomonadales; family Pyrinomonadaceae; genus DASQDT01. The sequence continues at coordinate 1,140 of CBDUCU010000003.1, forward strand.
AAGCAACAGAGGGCAAGAGCAATTCTGCCGTAGGCGGTTAAGACAAACTTAAATCACGGTGTGCCAACAGTCTTGATTGTTTGAAGACGGGTGTGGCACAGACGGTTGACAACCCGCTCATGCTTCCGTAAATTTTTCGACGCGAGTTTGTTTGAAGATCGCTAAAGCGTTGAAGCGACGGATTCGCAAAGGTTCTTTTGTTTGGAGAGCGAAACGCTTTCTTGCCGGGTGGTGAAATGGTATCACACCTGACTCTGGATCAGGTTTTCGGGGTTCGAGTCCCTGCCCGGCAGTTAATCTTCTAAAGCGAGACGGGTTTCTGAAATGTTCGCGAGTTTCAGAAACCCGTCTCGCTTTTTGTTTCTCAGATTAAGTCTATGCGTTGCACGCCCGAGCCTGTTTGCGCCTATCGACACATCGGGCTATTAACATCCGTCGCATCCTCGCACCTGAAGCCGGTCTGACGGTTGGAGAGAAGATCTGTTTCTCCGCATGGCCCCAACCCTTCCGCATAACGTCTTGTGCTGCCGCGATTGATCAAGCGTGCAGTTTGTCTCTCAAGCGGATTGTGATTGAAGTTGCCAACAACTGTTGAGAGGTAGAAAAATCGTTGAGAACTGAGCGCACGCGTCCGTTTCTCAACGATTGGTAAACTGATTTGCAAACCACTCTAATTCTTCAACGAGTCAGCGTTCATACAATGATTCTTCCCCTCATAATCAGTTTGCACGACTGACCTGTTTGAACGTGCAGCGCGAGCTATTCACGCCATTTTGTGGTAAACTCTCTTCGTTAAGTCAGTTGCTGTTCTTTAGACAATACACTCTCGACATCAGGATTTGCGCACGGCGCACTTCTCCTTGTGCCGTCTGTTGTTTTTCCAACGTGACCACACGGAGATGCCTGATGCCCGCACTATTACCATCCCAACAACCACTCGACCGACGATCCTTAAGCAGATCAACCGTTCAAGTCTGGACGCGCTCTTTAATCTTGAGCGTGCCATGCCGCGCGTTTGTCTCAATACGCCTGTCGAATGGCGGTGCGAGATGAGCCGGCCATTGATAAGCGATACTGCGCTGCCGACGTGCGCGTGGTGCAAGGGCACGGGTAGATGGGCCGTCTCCGCAGGTTACGTCGTTTCCTGTGTGGTCTGCGGCGGGAAGGGCAGCGTCGCCTCTGATCGGCCACTCGAATCATGTCGCCAGTGCGGCGGCGGCGGCAGGCGCAACGCATCGGCTCCCTGCTTTAACTGTGCGGGAACAGGGTGGGCGCGCGTTTTTGAACAAAAATAGTTGATTTGCGTCGGCTGAAAGTTTTTGCTTCAGTTGCACGCAGAAAGCGGAGGCTTAAGATGAAAAATCTTGGTGTCACATTGTTGTGGGCGGTCGGGTTGTTGATGCTTGCCATCGCGGCGTGGCAGTTCTATCTGTTCGTGGTGTTTACGGATTCGCGCGGCGTGCTCGACGTTCAAGGAGGCGGACTTCATTTATGGCTCGCCATCGGAGCAACGGTCGTGGCTTGCGCCTGTGTCTTTCTGGGCATCTTGCGGCGCATCAACAAGACCGAAGAGTTTCACATCACTTCCTGAGCGACGCGCCCGAGTCGGCGACGCTCAAACGGGGAGAATTGTGAGGTGAAGAGATGAAAAGTTATTGCCGCCCTTGCGGGACAAGGTTGCATCTGTGGCAGACGCGCTGCCCTTACTGTCGTCGGACGACTCTGAACTGGCTGCACCGCATCGTCGTCGCGGCTTTTGCGGCGACCGCCGTCTTTTATCTGCTGAGGTCGTTCTAGCTCGCGTTTTGAGAGAGACGGTTTTTCAAAATAGAGCACAGGAGTAAAGCAAACATTATGTCTGAAAAGATTGACACAAAGAGCAAAAAAGCAAGCAACGTGATGGTCGATGCGCTGTGGCCGGGAATAGACTCGCGGTTTCGTCTGGTCGTCGTCGCGGCTGGTAGAAGCAAGCAGTTGTTGCGCGGCGCGCGTCCCAAGATAGATGCCGATCCGCGTCGGCGCAGAAACACAAGCATCGCGCTCGAAGAGGTCAAACAAGGTCTCATTTCTTTTACAGACGTAAAGGAAGAGCGCGACGACAGCGGCGACGGGATGAAAGGCCGGATGGCATGATTAACGCCTTGACGCTTGAGAAGATGAGACGCATCTGCGACGGCGTGTGGCGCGACCGCGCCCTTATTCTCGAGAGGCGCGGAGCGATGAGCGGTGAAGATGCGCTCGTCGGCGCAATGTACTGGAGGCTGTGCAAGGCGGGTCGAAAACCCGGCGAGAGCCTCGCCGACTGCGCGCCTTTTATGAGGGAACTGGTCAGTCAATACAGGGCCGAGGCCGGGCTGCATGTCGCGCAAAGCGGCTGAAAGCGAGCGTGCGATAAGAGGGACAGCGAAATTTGCGTCGTTCTCCGGCGAGACCGAGTATCACGCGACGCGGGCGATTTTATTCGACCGTTACAGAGGTGAGCGGAGCGTTGAGAAAACCGTCGCGTTGGAAAGTTTGTGCGGAGCGCGCATCCACCTCTCAAGTGGCGCAACCAAAGATGCTCAAGCTGCTGCGTCTTTGCATCTTTACATCGAGCCGCCCCTTGAATTGACGCTTTGCAAAGTTTGCGCGCGTCTGCTCAGCAAGCGTAAAGGCATCGCACGCCTGCTCTCGCATCTCTTTCATAATAAGCGCGGCTTTCGTTTCGGGCTGAGGTCGCTCGGCCGACAGACGTAAAGGGCAAGGCGTTCTCAATCGCTGTTTGTTGAAGAACTGCCTGGGTCAGCTCAAGAGAGCTTAAGATAAGAACAGTTCGTTATTCAAAGAACAATACAAAGGGAGGATGAATGAGTCATGCAGTAAGCAGCTATGCGCAGGACAACCTGAAGACGGAAAAATCCGAACGCGATGATACGGGCCTACCGGAGAACCCAATCTACTCGAACTTCTCAAAACATCTCTGGCGAACACACGCGCGACATGGGATGGTGCAGTCGCCCAACCGTTCAGGCGAAAACACAAACGGACACGCCAGACCGCAAGACGAGCTTTTCCCCGACAAATGATCTGTCTTTGACGGCGCACGCGAATTCAGGAATAAAGATTACGCCGTAAGGAGAGTAGTGATGCATCCGAACAATATCGCGCTTCTGTCGCTCGCAGTGCTGGGCGGCATACCCGTCTTAATACTCATTTACTATGGAACAAGGCTTGTGCTTCGTCTTCTCAAAACGCCTGACGTATACGTCGTTCCGCAGCGTGTGCAACGAGCAGGAGCGTTTTTCGATCCCGTCAGCGCTGCGACGATTGGCGCGCCGGAGCAGATCGTCGTAACACGTCCGTCGTCTGCTGCGCTTCGTCTCTTGTCCGTGCGGGAAAGCGGTCTGCCCTACGCGAGCCGGTCGATGTGGAAAGGGATTCCCCTCGCCCTATCTACATTAGATAAGAGAGACAAAAGATGAGCCTTCTATACGCCATGCAGCGCGCAAACGGAGACTGGTTCGCGCTCGACGACGGCGGGCGGTTTCGTGTCCCGGTGTTTCGCCATAGCCGTGAGGGACTACTCGCACGCATCGTCAATCCGGGGATGCGCCTCTTCAAGCCGTCGGCACTCGACGCGCGTGCGCTCAAGGATTTAGTTGCGCCTGAGGGGGCGCGCGGCGACGTATACTTTTGGCTGATCGACAGCCCTTTCACTAATGTCAATCGCGGCCACTCGATAAATCATGCGCAGCTTACTCAGCTCGTGCATCAAACCGTCGAACAATAAACGACGCATTATCTCCAACTCGCATTCGGTCAGGCTCGAAAAGAAAGGCTTGGATTAACAATTATGGAGAAACCCTTTACGGTGAGATTAATTGATACCGGAGCGACGGCGCTTTTGGAATTGACTAACACTTCCGACCAAACATGCGCCGGAGTCGAGATTCTCTCCATCTTTCTAAAGGATGAAGAATTTCCTTCGGGCGGCCCTTCGCGCGCGCACATTCATTTCAACGCTGTTAAGTCAATACGTCCGAAAGAAAAGGCGGTCGTCTCGCACAGGACTTTGATCGATGGCAAACCGAGCGGCCCTGAGCGCGACCAGCTGGAACGCCTGCGCGTCATCGCAGGTCAAATCAAGCCTTACGTCTTGGATATTTCATGGGAAGATCAGGAAGGCAAAAGCCGTTATCAGCGGATACCGGTCGGACATTGACGAGGTCGCTGTCTGAAGGAAATTAGTGATGATAATTTGTGATTTTTGTTTGCGGTATGAGCGTGACGGAACATGCAGGATCGGTCTGTCGATTCCGAAGGGGCTGAGTTGTCGTGAGTTTGCTCCGAGCGTCGAGCAGTTCTGTTCAAACCCGAAGGATTTTGTCGACTCCGCTCAGATTGTTCAGATGGCAAGCTTTTTTGGCATTAAGGGCAGGGAGTTGAAAAGGGTCAGGACGATGGCTGAAGAGGAAGAGAGTTTTCGTTTTCAAGCTCCCGCCCCACACGTTCTTTTCGATCCCATCACAAAGCCTCAATCCTGAACTACCTTTCGATAAGCTGACGCTGGCTGATGAAGCCGCATGTCTTTATGTCTGGTGGCGTTTATTGACCACTTCTCGCTCGAACGCTTCAACCTCTTTGAGATAGACAAGAGCACGCCCACCCATCTCGACCGAGCGCAAACGTCCTCGATCAACAAGCTCGTGAATCGCCGCACGCGTCATCCCGCACATCTCCGCCGCTTTGGCCTGGCTGATCAGAGACTCTTCGGCCATCTCATGGCGCTTTCTTTTTGATTCGTTCATGCAATGATCCCTCTCCAGCCGATTGGGTTCCAGCCGGTTAATGTGAATGCCCTTTGTTTGGTCTCAATGCCGCAGACGAAAGCGGCGCGCTCACAATTTAGGCGCGGCCATGAATGAGTCGGCGTATCCGGTCGGGAAAGAGCACGTCGATCTTCTGATAGTCGAGCACGGCCGTCACCTCTCCCGCGCCAAAGACCGGATGCGTCAGCGATTGGCCGGCGCGATAAGTGCGCGTGCGGTCGTAAGGCTCACCTGAATGCGCAGTTGGACGCGCCGAAGTGCCCTTGCTTGCTTTGAACGAGCTGCGCGTGCCGCACTTGGGGCAGCTCACGCGCGAGATGTTTCCCGTCTTAGTCACCGAAACAACGACGTGACCGCGCTCCTCTTCACACATCGCACAGAATTTCTCAACCCGCTCGCCATCGCTATGAATCTGTTTTTCCACAAGAACCTCCATTTAACTATCGCCATCGCATGCAAGCGGCGGTACCGCTCGCCGCTCGTCTCCGGCTCGAAGCCGGTTTGTTTACTCACAAAGAGCACACGGGGCCGGCCCTACTTCAGCGCGGCGCACCAACGACCTGTCGAACAAGACCGAGTCTCGCCAGCAGTCGAATCACATAAGCCGATATGTCTATCTCATACCAACGCCATCCGTGAAAGGCCGATGAAGGGCGCGCGTGATGATTGTTGTGCCAGCCCTCGCCGAATGAGAGCAGCCCGACCCACCACACGTTGCGACTCTCGTCTCTGGTCTCGTTTGGTCGTCGCCCCCAAGTATGACAGACGCTGTTAACGCACCATGTCACATGCCAGAGCGCGAGCGTTCTGATGGCTGTTCCCCATAACACGCCGCGCCATCCTGCGACGAGGTAACAGAACACGCCCGTCAGCGTCCATGGCAGCACAAACAGAAGACCTCGATCCATGACGCGCATCCACGCATCGTTGCCCGAAACGTCGGGAACTAATTTTTGATGATCCTGAGCGTCGTGCTCGTCCCAAAGCATGATCCAGCCGACGTGCCCGTAAAAAAAACCGGCGAGCGGCGAATGCGGGTCGCCCTTGCGATCAGCCGTCTGATGATGACGACGATGTATCGACACCCAGCGTGCAGGGCCGCCCTGCAAGGCGGCGGCACCCATCCATGCGAGCGCTCGGCGCAGCCAACGGCTGCAAATAAATCCTCTGTGAGTTAAAAGACGGTGATAGCCGATCCCGATTCCCAGACACGTGACGATATAAAGACCAAGAAAGAGCGCCGCATCCACAGCGCGCGGCCAATACCAGAGACCCAACAGACTAAATGCGTGTATGCCGACGACAAGCGTGCTATGAGGCCAATTCAGACGCGGCCATCTGCTTGTCGCCTTGATTGATCCATTGTCCACCGCTTCGAGCGTATGATTGAGAGCTGCCATAGTTGGACGCAAACGTAATCTCTCCGAAATCTTTTGGAAGAATCAATTCTTCTGTCGAAAAAGCCCCGGGCAAGTTGGAATTCATGCCCGGGGCTTCTTTTCTCTTTGTTACTAAGAATGCCGGCGTGCCGGGTTCGAGCTACCAGCGTGACTCGCGTCCGCCGCCCCCGCCGCCACCGTAGCCGCCGCGTCCACCGCCGCCGCCACGATTGCCGCCGCCGCCAAAGCCGCCGCGTCCACCGCCGCCGCCGCGATCTTCACGCGGTTTAGCTTCGTTAACGGTCAGCGCGCGACCGCCCAAATCCTTGCCGTTAAATTGTGCGATGGCCGCCTGGCCTTCCTCTTTCGAGGACATCTCGACAAAGCCGAAGCCGCGCGAACGACCCGTCTCACGGTCTTCGACAACCGATGCTGACTCGACCGTGCCGACCTGTGCAAACAACTCCTGCAAGTCTGCGCTCGAAGTTTGGAACGTCAGATTGCCGACGTAAAGTTTCATTGACATGTAAGTGTTATACCTTCCCCCGTTTGTTGCGGGGCGTTAGAAGAAGCTGCGAATCGAAGTGGCTTCGTCGGAACGGTAGCAGCGAAGAACCTGCGTTCGGTTGCTCACAAAGGAGCGGCTTCTGAAGTTAAAGTAAGCCTGCTCTCGAACTATCCGAACGCCGCCGCCTATCGAGGCGCGGGGCGCATCACCGTCGATGCGCGAGAGAAGGAAGGACTACACTAGGATGCACTACATTGCCGTGCAGTTGCAACTACGGACGCGTCGTCAACTGATAACAAGATGTCATTATTGTGTGCCGGATTGTGTGCCGGACCGCGCGTTGATTTCGACCATCCCTTTACTTGCACGCGCTCTTTCGACCTCTGCGCCCATCTTGCCAGCCATCATTAATGCGACCATTTTGTAGTCGGCTATAAACGACCAGAGCGGGTGTCTGAATGTGGCGGGCCGGTTGTGCTCGACAAAAAAATGGGCGACCCATGCCGCACCGTAACCGACAAGGAGCGCAAGCGGGAGCCAACTCCACCTCCGGGTCGCAATCAGAAAGATGAGAAGCGACGTGCTGATAATTGTTCCTGCCGCATGCAGCGCGCGCGTTCCGCGTCGGCTGTGCTCAAGAACGTAGAAGGGCCAGAACTCGGCAAAAGTTTTCACGTCGAATCTATGGTCAGCTTTGATGCCCGCGCCCGTACTATTTTCCGCCGTCAAACAGACGCTGATAGTCGTTGGCGTTGGCTGGTGCGACGCGCGAGAGCTGAAGGTTTTCTTCGACATGCTCGCGTCGGCTCATGCCGATCAGAGCGGTTGCAACGCCGGGCGTTGAGCGGACAAACTGGATGGCGGTCTGCGCGTCGGTTGCGAGAGAGCCTAACGGTTCGCGTATGTGTTCTGGCAGATCGCGCGCGACCTTGCCCTGCATGATCGACGCGCTGGCGACGACCGTGATGCTGAGAGCCTGTGCGGCTTCGAGCGTTGAAAATGTGCGGCCTTCGACCGTTTGATTTTCGAGGACGAGCGCTTCGGGCATGGCGAGATTGAAGGGCAGTTGAATAAATCGAAAGCCGTGTTCGTCTGAGCCTGCCGCATCGCGCGCAAGCTCGGTCATGCGTTCGAGCGAGTGAAAGCCTTTCGCGTTTGTTTGCGCTCGAAAGCCGTTCCACGTAGCTGCGCCGTAGTATTGAATGCGTCCGGCAGCGCGCTCTGCTTCGAGCGCCTCGAAGGCTGCACGCAGGCGCTTCTCAAACAGGTCGGGGGCGACGACCGAAAGCTGTGATTCCGGATTGTGGACATAGTAAACGTCGATTGTCTCAAGCCCCATATTCGCAAGCGACTGTGCGATTTGATGGCGCAGGTAGTTCGGAGCCATACAATGACTTCCAGCCGCCACGTCTGAGGGTTCAATAATACCCGGGCGCACGAAGGTCTCTTCGATATAGGCTGCCACGTCGCGGCGCGGCTCGCCGTCAAAAGGAAGATAGCCGCCCTTTGTGCAAACGACGATTTCGTCGCGCCCGAAGCCTTCGCCGCTCGTCAGGCGTTTGAGCGCCGCGCCGATTGAGCGTTCGCTGCGTTGAAAACGATAGTTGGCCGCCGTATCGATGACGTTTGCGCCGAGTTCGACGGCGCGCTCTACCGCCTCTGCATATCTTTGGTCGGTCTCCTCGTCCCAGCGACCGAGATATGTGCCGATGCCGATTGAAGAGAGCCAAAGATTCTGTTCAAAACGGAAATGGTGCTCCTGGCGTGCAACGGGAAAACGGTCGCGGTAGCGTGCAGTCGCTTCCTCGGTGGCGCGGCCTTCGATAATCATCTGTGCTGCTCTCCCTTTTTGTGTGGCGATTGCCGCGAACTATAACCGCGTCGTGCGTCATGCATCAAGGATGGTGGTTGTGCGTCGATTCAATCCTGAAGCTTATCCAATCAGCATTTCAATACATAGACCGCCGGGATGCAGGAATTGTATAGAGAATTTGAGAGTTGAGAGCGGGGCTTTGGTTAATCTCCCACGCTCACTTCGACCATCGTGAGAGCGTGTGGTAGCTTTATCGCAAGAGACCAAAATGAACAGAGAAGAGAAACAAGAGGGTGGGCGTGCCTCATCGCTTGACTTGAACGAGGACGAACTGCGTAGTCTTGCCGCGCGCGCTGCCGAAGCCTCGGTTGAATACTTCATGCACGTCGCCGAGCAAAAAGTTTTCCCGGATGTCACGGCGGCAGAGCTTTCCAAATTCTTTGACACTGAGCTTCCCGTTGAAGGAACGAACATCGAAGCAGTGCTCGAAGGCTGTCGCGCTGTAGCAGGCGCAAGCCGACACAACGGCCATCCACGCATGTTTGGCTACGTCGCTTCGCCTTCAACGCCTGCCGGAGCGTTTGCCAACCTGCTCGCTTCGACGGTCAATCAAAACATCACTTCGTGGCGCTCGGCTCCGGCGGCAACGGCAGTTGAAAAAACGGTCGTGCGCTGGCTCGCAGAGATGGTCGGGTTCGTGGGCGCAGGCGCGAATCAATCTTGCGGCGGACTTTTGACGAGCGGCGGCTCGATGGCCAACTTAAACGCGCTCTTTGTCGCGCATCGCGCAAAATCAAAAGAGTGGGATGAGCGAAGCCAAGCTTCGCAAACGGGTTTGTGGAACGCCGGCGCGCCCGCAACGCTCTATGCTTCCGATCAGGTGCATCTTTCGATCTCGAAAGCGGCTGACATACTCGGCATCGGACGCAAGCATGTGCGCCTTGTTGCATCGAACGAAAATTTTCAAATCGACGTGCGTGCGCTAAGAGAGAGAATTGAGGCCGATGCTTCCGAAGGCTTGCGCCCTTTTTGCGTCGTGGCAAATGCAGGCACGGTGAGCGCGGGCGCTATCGATCCTTTGGCCGAGCTGGCAAGCATCGCGCGCGAGCACAATCTCTGGTTTCATGTCGATGGAGCTTACGGCGCGCTTGCGCGTCTGGCTGCGCCGAAGCGCGATCTATTCGCCGGACTTGAGCTGGCCGATTCCGTCTCGCTCGACCCGCACAAATGGCTCTATGCGCCGGTCGATTGCGGTTGTCTGCTCTACCGCGAGCCGGAACGCGCGCGCGCGGCCTTCGCCGCCACCGAAGAAGATTACATCAAAGTTTTCGAGCACGACGTTGAAGAAGCATTCGCTTTCTGGGATTACGGCGTAGAGCTTTCGCGCCCGTTTCGCGCGTTGAAAGTGTGGGCGATGCTGCGCTATTACGGCGTGCGACGCATTAGTGCCGCGATTGAAGAGGATTGCGAGCTGGCCGCATTTATGGCCGAGCGCGTCAGAGAGTCGGACGACATGGAGTTGCTTGCGCCTGCGACGCTCGGCATCTGTTGTTTTCGATACGTGCCTGCGGATTTGCGTCGCGCGCTCGATGAAGAAGAGGGGCGCGAGCGCGTCAACACAGAACTTGACGAACTGAATGCGCGCATCATGCAACACATCCAGCGCGGCGGCGAAGCTTATCTCTCAAACGCCGTCCTGCATGGACGCTTCGCGCTGCGCGCTTCAATTACAAACTTTCGCACGACGCGCAAAGACGTTGATATGACGCTCGACGCGGTGCGGCGCGCGGCATCAGAAGTCAATCACAGGGGAGAGCGTTAACGAGGGCGGGCCGGCTCATTAGATTTGAGAATTCAAATTCCGAATTTGAGATTTGAAATCAATCCTGAGTGTGCGGCCCGCGTCGAATGAATTTGTATGGAAGCGCCGGAATCGACAAGCGCAATTTTGTTTGAGCGTGAATTGCGCGTGGCCTTAGAGCTTGCGCGCGCGGCGGGCGCTGAGGCGCTGCGCTATTACGGCAAGCCCTTGCAGGTCGAGCACAAGGGCGAGCTGGCCGAGCCTGTGACGCAGGCCGACCGCGCCGTCAACGAGCTGATTGTGCAAGCGCTTGTGCGAGAGTTTCCCGCAGACGGCATCCTTGCGGAAGAGTCTGTCGACACAACGCAGCGTCTCGCGCGAGCGCGCGTGTGGATGATCGACCCGCTCGACGGCACGAAAGGCTTTATCGCCGGAAGCGGCGATTTCGCCGTGCAGATCGGATTGGCCGTCGAAGGCCGCGCGCGTCTCGGCGTGCTCTATGCTCCGGCAACAGACGTGCTCTACTGGGCCGCGCCCGGAGCAGGCGCATGGGTCAAGCGTCCCAACCTTGAGGCCGAACGCCTGAGGGTTTCCGAAGAAGCGAACTTAAAACAAATGCGACTCGCAGAGAGTAAATCGCATCGCGGGACAAAGATGGATGCAGTTGTGCGCGCTCTCGGCGTACGCGCCGAAGTTAAGCGCCATTCGGTCGGCATCAAAGTAGGTTTGCTCGTCGAGCGCCAGTGCGACCTCTACATACATTTGTCGGGGAAGACAAAGGAGTGGGACACGTGCGCGCCCGAAGCCGTTCTGCACGAAGCGGGCGGAAGGATGACGGACCTTTGGGGAGGGGCGCTTCTTTACAATCGGCCCGACGTGTGGAATCACAACGGAGTTGTCGCCTCAAACGGGGTGGCGCATGCAAGGGTCGTTGCAGAGACGACGCGGCTGATGTCTGAATTTGGACGCAAGCCCGTGCGTTGAGGGCGTGCGTTGAGAGATTGCGGTTTGCAGGGAGATTTTGCGATGGCGTGGCTGCTGCTTTTTATCGCCGGTCTGCTCGAAGTGGTCTGGGCCGTCGGGTTGAAATACACGGAAGGCTGGACGCGTCTGTGGCCGAGCGTTTTTACGCTCGTCGTCATGCTTATAGACTTCTTTATCCTCTCTGCCGCGATGAAAAATCTCCCGGTCGGCACGGCCTACACCGTCTGGACGGGGATAGGCGCGACCGGCACAGCCCTGGCCGGCATCCTGCTCTTCGGCGAATCGCGCGAGACGCTGCGGCTCGTCTGCATCCTGCTCATCGTCGCAGGCATCATCGGCCTCAAACTCGCCACACCCGATCAGCCGACGCATTAAAGCCAGCTCTGTTCAAGACAGAGAATCTCAAATCTGAAATCTCAAATCCCACAACTCTAACGCTGCTTTTGCTCGTCCGCGTGTCGGAATTTTGTTGCACCGCGTTTCGCGTAAAGCTCTGGATTTGCTTCTTAATCGAGTGGCATCACGCTTGCCGTAAAGACGCAGCGGGAGGTTTCTTAAAAACATTCATGGCCGTACAGGAAATCACACTCGTACAAAGGAAACAGTTCGCCGGTGCGACAAAAAGCAGCGTCTCTCTGATCTCGCCGCTTGAAAAGAGGATGGCGCGCATCGTCGTGCCGCACATTCCGCGTTGGCTCGAGACGCATCACCTGACGATGATGACGCTTGTGTGGTGCGCGGGAATAATTCTTTTTTGTTACATGGCGGCTGCGCACGATATGCGCTGGCTATGGGCGACGAGCGCGATGGTTGCGCTTCAATACTTTTCAGACTTCTTCGACGGCAAGGTCGGCAAACATCGAGGCACGGGCCTCGTCAAGTGGGGCTTTTACATGGATCACTTGCTCGACTATGCCTTTCTGTCCTCGGTCGTCATCGGCTACGCAATAGTCTTACCTGAGCGCGCGCTTTTTACTCTGCTGCTTGTCTTCGCCGTCTATGGCGCGTTTATGGTCAACTCGTTTCTCACCTTTGCCGCCACCGAGCGTTTTGAGATTAGCCACGTCCGTCTCGGCCCTACGGAGTTTCGCATCGCGCTCATCGCGATAAACGCATTTCTCATCCATTTCGGCACGCGCCCGATGAAATCTGCGCTCCCTTACGTCGTCGTCGGCTCGCTTCTCGCGCTCTGCACGCTCGTCTATCGCACGCAGAAGACGCTCTGGCAAACCGATATGAAGAACAAACAGAGCGAGCAACGATAAGATAAAAAGCAAGCCAGGAGGCAGAAGTCAGCAGCGAGAAGTCAGCAGTCAGAAGAAAAGCATCTTCTTCATTCCTGCTTCTGACTCCTGACTTCTGTCTCCCGCTTTCTTATCACTTATCACTCATCACTTATCACCAAATTGTTTTGACAGCCTTTAGCAACCCGCGTTAGCATCCACACTGCTTATCCGCTTCGGCAACACAGCCCGCGTTCGATAGTCTCAATTTTTTTGATCGCAACCTGTGACTCTCCGCACAAAGCTTCTGACCATTGTTGTGCCTTCTGTCGCGCTGACGTTCGCGGCGTGCGCCTATCTTTATTTGCGCAGCACACAATCGGTCGAGGCATTTGTCCGCGAGGAAGAGGGCGCGCGCGCCGCTCAGATAGCGGAACGGGTCGAGCAATCTCTGCGCGTCTATGATGCGCATGTTGTGCGGCTTGCTAAGTCGCCCTCGCTCGGCGGATATGTCCGTCACCTCTCTGCGCAGGCGCAGGCGCGTCCGCCCGAAGACGTGCGTGCAAACGTCGCTGCTCTTCTGGCAGACGGGCGGCTGGCGGCAATCATTTGCATCGGGCGCGGCGGCTTGCCTCTGTTTCGCGCGACTGCCGCAGGCATCCAGACCGAAGATTTTATCAAAAGCACTGTGCGCACCGACGAACGCGTGTGGGGGCTTCGACGCGTCGAGACGTTGCGCTCGCAGCTTTCACAGGAATCTTACGGGAGTGCGCTGCGTCTGACCGCGCCGGTCTTTACAGACCAGGGCGACGACGGCCAGCCGTCGGGCGCGCTCGCCTTCGAGATCAATCTCGGCGCGCTCTTTGAAGATGCGGTCGGTGTGGATGATTTGTCCTCAAACGCAGGAGGCAGAAGAGAAGCGCAATCTCTGATAGCCGTCGAAAGAGAGTCGGGCTTTGTCGTCTATCACACGAACGAGGCATTGAGAAATCAGATCGCTTCGGCGGCGATGCCCTACTTTGAGAGCGTGCGCGCGCGGATGGCTCAAGCCGAGGCCGACACGCAGATGTTTGATGCGCCCGACGGCAATCGCTGGCTCGCAGCTTTCAGACGCGTCGGCGATACAAACATATCGGTTGCAGCCGTCGGCGATTACATGAGCGCTGCTGCGCCTGCCCGCCGCGCCGGACTCTTTGCGCTGGCGCTCGTAGCGCTTGTCGGAATCGCGTCGGTGACGTTGATCTTTTTTACGATGACGCGTGCCTCGCGTCGAATTGAGCGCATCGCGGAGGGTGCGGCGGCGATTGCGCAAGGCAATCTCGACCAGCGCGTCGATGTCGAAGCCTCAGGCGCGACGCGCGCGCTCGCCGAGAGTTTCAATCTGATGAGCGAACGATTGCGCGAGCACATCGCGCGCGAGGCCGAGACAAAACAGTTCGAATCGTTCATGCGTCTCTCGGCGATGCTCACGCACGATCTCAAAAACGCCATCACCGGACTCTCGATGCTCGTCTCAAACATGGATCGGTTTTACGACCGCGAAGAGTTTCGCGCCGACGCAATCTCATCTTTGCGCGAGGCGACCGACAAGCTCAAGCGAATCGTCGCGCGTTTGAACGAGCCGGCGAAATCCCTGAGCGGCGAGTATCGACGCGACGCGCGCCAGACAGACCTTGTGCCGATCATCAACCGCGTGCTTGCGATGAACGCCGTCCCTTCTTCTTCGCTCTACGAGATCGAGACGCGGATGCCGCAAAGTCTTGTTGCGACGGTTGAGCCTGAGCGAATCGAAAACGTTATTGAGAATCTCGTCATCAACGCGCTCGAAGCAATGGGTGTAAGGGGCGGACGTTTGACGGTTGAAGCAGGAGAGGCAGGCGAAGCGTCGGTCTTTTTCAGCATCGCGGACACAGGGCCGGGAATGAGCGAAGAGTTTATCCGCGAGCGTCTATTTCGCCCCTTTGCGACGACCAAATCCAAGGGCATCGGTCTCGGACTTTTCACTTGCCGCGAGGTGGTCGAAGCGCATGGCGGTCGTCTCGAAGTCGATTCGCGCGCGGGCGCTGGCACGCGTTTCCGCGTCGTGCTACCATCCGCCCCGTTCACGTCGCGCGAGCGCCAGAGGCAGACCGAGAAGAAGAGGCCGGCTGCCGCAATCTCCGGCGAGCATGCGTGATACGCCCCTACAGTTTCCCTTTCAAAAATACGTCAGTTGTCATTTGTCCGTTGTTCTGGACGCTTGCTCTTAATCGCTTAAGCCGGAAACGAATGCAACGGACAAACGATAACTAACGACGGACAAATCGAAGATGAGCAAACAAGGCGACGATAAAGCCACTGTGCTCATAGTGGACGACGACCGAATGTTGCGCCGCCAGCTTCACTGGGCGCTCGTCGAATCTCACAATGTCCTTGAAGCTGAGACGCGCGCCGAAGCGGTCGAGCAATTGGGGCGCGAGCGCGTCGATGTCGTTCTGTGCGATTTGCACTTGCCGCCCGACCTCTCCGGCATCTCCGAAGGTTTAGCCGTCATTGAGTCGGCGCGCGCGATGCGCCCGAGCGTCCCTGTGGTCGTCATCACGGGCAGCGACAAAAAACAGGCTGCGCTCGAAGCCGTCAGGCTCGGGGCTTACGGCTTCTTTGAAAAACCGTTTGACGAAGAAGAGGTTTCGCACATCGTCGCACAAGCGGCGCGCGTGCGTCGGCTTGAAGAGGAAATTCTGCATCTGCGTTCGGAGCTTGAGATGTTCAAGGGCTTCGGGCGATTTGTCGGCAAGTCTTCGGCTCTGGAACGCGTGCTCAAACAGGCGCGCGCCGTCGCTGAGACGAGCGCGACAGTTTTGTTGACGGGTGAGAACGGCACGGGCAAAGAGGTGCTTGCGCGCGCCATTCATGAAGAGAGCGCACGCTCTGCGCAGCCGTTCGTCGCCGTCAGCTGCGCGGCTCTTCCCGAGACGCTTATCGAGTCGGAGTTATTTGGGCATGAGAAGGGGGCGTTTACGGGAGCAGCGCAGGCGCGAAAGGGACGTTTTGAGCTGGCCGACGGCGGAACGCTTTTTCTTGACGAAATTGCCGAGCTAAACGCCGCCATGCAGGTCAAGCTGTTGCGCGTACTTCAGGAGCGCAACTTTGAGCGGCTCGGCGGAATCAAGACCGTCGAAGTTGACATACGTCTGATTGCAGCCTCAAACCGCGACCTTGAAGAAGAGGTCGAAGCGGGGCGCTTCCGTCAAGATTTATTCTATCGTCTCAACGTCGTGCCGTTGCATCTGCCGCCACTTCGCGCACGGCGCGACGACATACCGATTCTCGCCGCGCACTTTGCCGCCAAAGCCGCCGAGAAGCATGCGCGGCCCGTCGCCGAGCTTGAGCCGGCGCTTCTCAAAGCACTTCAGGAATATAATTGGCCGGGCAACATCCGCGAACTGGAAAATTTAATCGAGCGTCTTGTCGTCCTCACAGTAGGGCCGCGCCTCGGCGTTGAATTTCTGCCGGACAAGATGCTCCACGTTGCGCCGCACACGACAGCCATAGATACGCGACAAAATTCAGATCCCACTTTTGAAGGCGCAGTCACAAGCCTCAAAAAGCGTCTCGTCCGCGAAGCCATCGAGAGCGAGGGCGGCAACAAGGCCGCCGCCGCCAAACGCCTCCAAATCAGCCGCTCATATCTGCACCGCCTCATCACCGAACTCAATATCGAAGGCGTTTAGAATCTTAAAGTCAACTTGGCATTCAGCGCGAAACGAAATGCGCTGACCGGTCACCTTTAAGACAAGCGCCCTTGTTCACGTCTGTTCACACAGTGTGAACAGACGTGAACATTTCGCCAGACGCAAAGCAAAGAGAAGAAACACTGAAATTCACGTTTTTACAGGTCTTTTTGTTGTTCGGGCTTTGCGGCACGCGCGTTGATATAGGAAGCAACGCCGGTTGATAAATGCGCCTCGTAGTTGAGAACCGAATTATTGAAATCCCCCGGCGGCGCGAGGCAAGTGAATGATGAAACCGAAGCTTCTGATTGTTGACGACGACGTGGCGATCACGCGACAGCTCTTCTGGATGCTGTGCGACGAGTTTGATGTTTTGACGGCGCACGATCTGGCCTCGGCCATCCGTCGCACGACGGTCTACGAGCCTGACGTTGCGATACTCGATCTGCATCTGCCCCCGACCGAGAACTCGATTGAGACGGGCATGCGCATTCTCGAATACATCAAGGATCGTCTGCCTGCGTCGAAGGTCTTCGTCCTCAGCTCCGAGACGCAAGTAGAGGTGCAACGCGACTGCATCAGACAGGGCGCAGACGGGTTTCTCAACAAGCCGCTCGACGTGGAGCGTCTGCTTTCGGCGGTGCGCGCCTTTGCGCGAGCCGAATACTTGAGCGCGGCTTGACCGGATAAAGAGTTTTCTCACAAGGCGGTCACCTCACGGGGCGAGGCGCATTTGGACTAGCTTTCACCCCAGCTTTACCTGATCTTTTACAACTTCACGTTACGGCCTACGCAACCCCTTCGCGTCGGGCCGTTACAGCGCCCGCGCACTTACGGTATCCCTTCTACCGACGCGCGGTGCGTCAAAGCCCCCGCTTCCGAATAAGACTCCTGCCCAGAGTCGCGGGGGCTTAATTTTTTGGTAATAAGTGATAGGCAAGAAGGAAGACTGGAGTCAGTAGTCAGTAGTCAGAATGAAGGACATGCCTCTGCTTTTATTCTGACTACTGACTACTGACTCCTGTCTTCTTTCTCATCGATTATCATTGCTTTTCAAATGCGCCTGCCCTTCCAATCAAGTATAATGTCACTTCTATTTTCGATATTTTGAGGCTCTTTAGGGCCGCATTTTTTTGAGAGTTCAGTATCAAAATTGATGATTAAATTTCTGCACATTTCAGACGTACATCTGGGCTGCCGGCGCTACAACCTTGACGAGAGGACAAAGGATTTTTTCCGCGCCTGGTACGACGTGGTGACAAACCACGCGCTGACAAACGACATCGATTTCATGCTCATCGCGGGCGATTTTTTTGACCGTCGCTCAATCGACCCGCAGACGATGAATCATGCCGTCGCCGGTCTCCAGAAGTTGAAAGACGCTGGTATCCCCGTCGTCGTCATCGAAGGCAACCACGACCGGCGCGATGCGGTTTCGCCTTATAGCTGGATGCGCTCTTTTTGTCAGGCGGGCCTGCTGGTTCTGCTTGAGCCGTCGAAGTCCGAAGAGAGTTCTATAGCGCTTGTCCCATGGGACGAGCAGCGGCGTGAAGGCTCTTA
Organism: uncultured bacterium; assembly: GCA_965365725.1. GTDB lineage: Bacteria > Acidobacteriota > Blastocatellia > Pyrinomonadales > Pyrinomonadaceae > DASQDT01. The sequence goes on from CBDUCU010000003.1 coordinate 18,929, forward strand.
CATCGACATCAAGGGCGCGCGCATCTTCGGCACGCATTGGTACGGGACGACGACTGCAGTCGCCATGTCGCTTCTCTCGGATTCGATGCGAAAGGCGCGAGACGAAAAACTCTTTAACATTCTGATGCTGCACACCGATGTCGAAGGGCAGATCAACCGACCGATTCCGGCGCTTCCCGTCGAGAAGCTCAAAGAGCTAAAGACCCTCGTCGATTACGTCGCGCTCGGCCACACGCACAAGCGTTTCGAGGTTGAGAACTGGGCCTTCAATCCCGGCTCTCTGGAAGCCTGCACGGTTGACGAGCACCGCGAGGAGCGCGGCATCTATCTGGTCGAAGTAGGCGACGCAAAAGAGATCAAGGCCGTGCACCTCTCGAACTTTTTCCAGCGACCGTTCCAACGCATCACCTTCGATGTCTCGGGCGCGACCGACCGTGAAGCCGTCCACGCGGGCGTATTGGAAAAACTGAAGCTCGAAGCGCGCCCGCACATCGAAGATTCGGATGCGCCCGCGCCGATTCTTGAGATTATCCTGCGCGGGCATCTCGGTTTCAAAAACTCTCTGCTTGAGTTGCCGCAACTGCGCGACAATGCGCGCGAGTTGACGCGTGCGCTCCACGTGATGATCAAAAATCAGAGCGTCCCAGTCGAATATGCAGCCGGTGCAGACCTCGATGCAGACGTGTCGCGCGAACAGCGCGAGCGGAGAATCGTCGAAGATTTGATCGCGCGAAACAATCGCTGGCGCGACCGCGCCGGTGAGATGGCCGCACTCATCCTCGAAGCCAAACGGCTCGTTCTGAGCGACGAAAGCCCCGCATCGATACTCGATCTGATAGAACAAAAGCTTGATACGGTTGAACAGGCAGACGACAACAAAACGGATGCTTCACAGGATGGACATATCCCTGTGGCCAGCGCCCTGGATGCCATCAAGCGCAACGCCGAGCGTGCCGCCGGATAAGAAGCCGGCCAGCAAACCGTAACTATAGCTATGACTTATTCGTTGCGCGTCGCCTGTCATTCGTCGGTCTGGTTCTGAAATAAAACGCTTTGCCTACTGCTAATCGCTAACCGCTGAAAGCTAATCCATGTCTGAATCGCCTGAGAGAGTGCGCGGCGTGCGGGAGTTGCCTTTGTTTCCGTTGCCCGTCGTGCTGTTTCCGGGCGTGCCGATGCCGCTTCATATTTTTGAGCTGCGCTACCAGCAGATGCTGAGGCAAGTACGCGCGTCGAACAATCTCTTCGGTCTCTCTTATTTCAATCTTTCAGATTTTCCCGAAGGCCGCCCGCCTCTGGGAAGCATCGGATGTGCGGCCGAAGTCGTCGAGGTGCAGCCGCTTCCAGAAGGCCGCTCAAACATCATGACGGTCGGCGTGGCTCGCTATGAATTAGAGTCGTACGTTGATACGCAGGAGCCTTACCTTGTCGGGCGCGTGCGCTTTTTTGTGGACGACGCGGAAGATGCGGAGTCGCTTGCTGAGCATGCGCAGGAGGTATCAAAACTCTTTATGCGAATCGCCAACGCCGTGCGCATCATCAACGATGAGCGCGCCGCATTGCCTGAGCTTCCTTCAGACGAGCCGGAGCGTCTCTCGTTTCTTGTGGCGGCGGCGATTGAGATCGACGCTGAGAGCAAACAGCAGCTTCTCGAAATGCGCTCCGGCATTGAGCGTCTGACGCGCCTGCGCAACATGCTTGCACAAGCCGTCACGGGCTACGAAGAACGCGCGCGCATGCACAAGGTAGTCAAAGGCAACGGACACGGAGGAAAGCAAATCGGGTTTAAAGAATGACCGCGCACGACGACAAATACTCAATTGCCGAGGCGCGCACACGCGACTTGTCAACAAGCGGCAGAGAAGGCACGGGCGAAGTCGTGCGCGTGCGTCTGCTGTTCTTTGGCGCGGCACGCGAAGCTGCCGGGACGGACGAAGCGACGCTCAATCTTTCTTTGCCTGCGACCGTGACGAGTGCGCTCGACGAAGTGTTGACGATCTACAAGGGCTTGCGCCGCTTCGAGCGCTCGCTTCTCGTCGCGGTCAATCAGGAGTATGCGCCGCCCGAAGCGCGGTTAAACGACGGAGACGAGGTGGCCGTCTTTCCGCCTGTGAGCGGCGGCGCGGATTCTTCGCCCGCCCAGGATGTAAACAAAGCAGAAGATTTTTTTGAGCTGACGACCCAGCCGATTGACGTGGGAGAGGTTGCGCGTCGCGTGGTGCTTCCCGCGTGCGGCGCGACCGTCACGCTTGACGGCTATGCGCGCGCCTACACAAAGGGTCGCGCGCGCACACTCTATCTCGTCTATGAAGCATACACGCCGATGGCCCTCACGGAGATGCGCCGGCTCGGCGCTGAGGCGCACCGGCGTTTCGAGATCGCGCACATCGGCATCGTTCATCGCACGGGCCGCACGGAAATCGGCGAGACTTCAGTCGTCATCTCAGTCGGCGCGCCGCACCGTCGCGCCGCCTTTGAAGCCTGCGAATGGGCCATCCGCGAACTCAAACGCACCGTTCCGATATGGAAGAAAGAATATTTCGAGGGCGGCGAAGTCTGGGTCGAAGGCGAAGCCGCACCCGAGCAAACCATCTGAAGTTGAAGCTTGAGCAGATGCTTCTGTTTACAACCTACACCATATACACAAATCAAACCTGATCTAATAACTCTGCTTCACATAACACGCTTAAGTAAGGAGCACAGGCTGAAAAAATGGGCGTTAGTAAAACAGTAAATGTTTGGTCTTTGGCAGCGCGCGCGCTCCTCCTGATTGTGTTTTTTTCTCCCGTCTGTTTTGCGCAAGCCAAACCTCGCGCGCGCGATCTCGGCATTCCGTTTGACGGGACGACGGGCGCGCTCAATGCGATTACCGATGTGGCAGGTGTCGAAGTCGGTTTTACAACGCTCATCTCGGGCGACGGCGAGCGCGTCGTAGGGCGCGGCCCCGTCAGGACGGGCGTGACGGCTGTCTTCCCGAAGGGGAAGAGTTTTCAGGGCCGAGTCTTTGCCGCATGGCACACCCTGAACGGCAACGGCGAGATGACGGGGACGACTTGGGTTGAAGAGTCGGGCGGGCTTGGCACGCCGATTCTCATCACAAACACGCACAGCGTCGGCGTTGCCAGAGATGCAGTGATTGAGTGGAACACGCGACGCGGAACGGGCGAGGGCTATTCGGGTGATTTTTCGCTTCCGGTCGTCGCCGAAACGTGGGACGGATTCTTAAACGACATCAACGGTTTTCACGTCCGCAAAGAGCATGTCTTTCAGGCGCTTGATGGAGCAAAGGCAGGCCCTGTGGCCGAAGGCAACGTCGGCGGCGGGACGGGCATGGTCGCGCACCAATTTAAGGGCGGCACAGGCACTTCGTCGCGTGTACTCTCAAAAGAAGAGGGTGGTTATACGATTGGCGTGCTCGTACAGGCAAACTACGGTCGGCGCGACCTTTTGCGGATCGCGGGCGTGCCCGTCGGACAGGAGATCAAAGATTTGATGCCGGAACGCGGGAAACGCGCGGGCGACGGCGAAGGCTCGATCATCGTCGTCGTCGCAACCGATGCGCCGCTTCTGCCGCATCAGCTCAAGCGTCTCGTCAAACGCGTCTCGCTCGGCGTGGGCGTGATGGGCGGGCGCGGCGAAGACTCTTCGGGCGATATCTTTATCGCCTTCTCGACGGCGAACGCGGAAGCAAGCAAGACGGAGGGCTTAGCGCAACTTGTGATGCTTCCGAACGAGCGCATCAATCCGCTCTTTCGTGCAACCGCGTCAGCCACCGAAGAGGCCATCGTTAATGCGATGGTCGCCGCCGAAACGATGCGCGGCATCGACGGCAACACCATCCACGCCATTCCGCACGAACGCCTGCGCGAAGTTTTGCGAAAGTACAAACGGCTTAAGTAGGGATAAGAAAGAAGTGAGGAGTCAGAAAACAGAAGAGAGAATAAAGAAGAACATGTCTTTCGCATTTATTCTGACTCCTGACTTTTGAATTCTGCCTTCATCTTGCTTGTCACTTATCACTTTTTGAAACCAAATGCTCTCAATCCTTAACATCAGAAATTTCGCGCTGATTGATGAGTTGAGCGTTGAGTTTGAGCGTGGCCTCAATCTGTTGACGGGAGAGACCGGCTCGGGCAAGTCGATTATCGTCGATGCGCTCGGCGTTTTGATCGGCGGGCGTTTTTCGTCGGAGATGATTAAATCCGGCGCGTCGCATGCTTCAATCGAAGGGCTGTTTAATGTTGAGCGCAACGCGCGCGTCGAAGAGTTGCTCGGCTCGTCGGGCCTTGACGCTGACAAAGAAACGGGCGCGTCGGAACTCGTCGTCAGACGCGAGCTGTCATCGTCGGGGCGCGGTCGCATCTTCGTCAACAACCGACTTGCTACGCTCTCGCTTTTGCGCGAGCTGCGCCCTTTTCTCGTTGACATACACGGGCAGGGCGACCAGCAGACGCTCTTTAATCCGGAGACGCATCTTGAACTGCTCGATGCGTTCGGCCAACACCAGACGGCGCGTCGCGCGGTCGCGGAGCTTTATTCACGTTGGTCTGCTCTCAGACGCGAGCTTGAAGATTTGCGTCGCGACGAGGCGGAGAAGCTGCAACTGATCGACGCGCTCAAATTTCAGACCAGAGAGCTTGAAGCGGCGCGTCTTGAAGCGGGCGAGGAAGAGCGTCTGTTGACCGAGCGCCGTCTGCTCGCCAATCTCGAAAAAATCTCCGACATCTGCGCCGACGCTTACGATAAAACCTATGAGCGAGACGATTCGACCGTCGCACGTCTCAGCCATCTCTCGCACCAAATTGATGAGCTTTCCGGTTACGAAACTTCTTACAAGGATTATCTCGATGGAATCAGCTCGGCGCGTGCGCTGCTTGAAGATTTGGGGCTTTCGCTTCGTTCGTTTGCCGACGGGCTGAAGTTTTCGCCCGCGCGTTTAGCCGAGATTGAATCGCGCTTGTCGGAAATAGCGCGGCTCAAACGCAAGTATGGCGGGACGGTCGAACAGGCCATCGATCATCTGACGCGCTCAAGCGAACGTCTCGAACAGCTTGAGCGCTCGGACGAGCGCGCAGCCGAAATCACAAAGGAGCTTGCGGCGGCGCGCGATGCTTATCTCGCGTCGGCGCGCAAGCTCCATGACGCGCGTACAAAGTCTGCGCGCACGTTCTCACGCTCGGTCGAACGCGATCTCAAAGAGGTCGCAATGGAGTCGGCAAAGTTTGCCGTCAACTTTGATTCGCCCGGCGCGGATGCAGACCCTGAGGCGTTGACAAAATATTTCACGGCGAGCGGTACGGATCGCGTGGAGTTCTATTTCTCGGCCAACGTCGGCGAGCCGCCGCGCCCGCTTGCGCGCGTCGCATCGGGCGGCGAGGCCTCGCGCCTCATGCTTGTCTTGAAGACCATCATCGACCCGACGCAGTTTCCACGCACAATCGTCTTTGACGAGATAGACGCGGGCATCGGCGGACGCGTCTCCGAAGCGGTCGGCTTGAAATTGAAGAAGCTGGCTGCGACCAATCAGGTCTTATGCGTGACGCATCAGGCGCAGGTCGCCCGTTTTGCCGACTCGCACCTGCTTGTCAACAAACGCGCCGAGCGCGGCGCAACCGAGGTCAGCGTGCTGCGGCTCGACCACAAA
>CBDUCU010000004.1:0-24285 GCA_965365725.1 uncultured bacterium
TTGGCATCGGCTCGGCGGTCAATCGCTATCTGATCGAAGGCGTGGCAAAAGCCGGAATGGGCGAGCCTTTTATCGTCACCGATGAGACGGAAGCCCCGGCAGTCGCCGCACGTTTCCGCGAATACATTCAGAGTCCGCTCTTAACCGACATTGAGATACGGGCCGTCGGTTTTGACGTGTACGACGTGCATCCGGCTCGGCTTCCCGATCTGCTGGCCGAGCGCCCCGTCATTCTCTTTGGCAAATGGCGCGGGCCGGCGACGGGAACTATTGAGCTGCAAGGTAGAACCGGGCGCGGGGATTACACGGCGAGTTTAGATGTTGCCGCCGCACAACCCGATGAAAACAACCGTGCGCTCAGATATTTGTGGGCGCGCGCGCGAATCGCCGAACTGTCAGACTACGGCTCAAGAGATGTGTCTACCGACAGAGTCAAGGAGATTACCGCGCTCGGCGTGAAATACAATCTGTTGACGCAGTACACCTCGTTCATCGCGGTTCTCGAACAGGTGAGAAACCCTTCGGGCGACGCGAAGGATGTCGATCAACCGTCGCCTCTGCCTTTGGGCGTAAGCGATCTGGCGGTGGGCGCAGGCGCAGAGGTCGGAAGCGAGCCGGAGTTGGTTTGGCTGATGGCCGTGTCTTTTGCGGTCGCGCTCTTTATGTTGATGCGCTCGCGGCGGCAGAGACTTGTATGAGTGCGAAAGTTATCTCGAAACGCAACGCGCAGTTGGTCGTCGTCTTGCTTTGCGCCGTCGCAATCAAGCTCTACTACTCGACGGCAAGCGTCAACCAACTGCGCTGGATTCTCGCTCCGACGACAGCCGCCGTCGAATTAATCAGCGATTCACGCTTTGAGTTTGAATCACACGCGGGCTACATCAACAGCGAACGCAGTTTCGTTATTGCCGCGCCCTGCGCCGGAATAAATTTTCTGATTACCGCGTTCCTGCTGCTTTCGCTGAGAAGACTTTGGGAAGATCGCCCGCAAGCTGCAACGTGGAGCTTTATTGCATGCGCCGCGCTGTGTGCCTACCTTGCGACGCTCGTCGCCAACACGGTGCGCATCTCGACTGCGTTGCTATTGAAGCGCGCGGCGCTTGAGACAGGTTGGCTCAACCAGAATCAAATCCATCGACTCGAAGGAATACTCGTCTATTTCGGGTTCTTGCTGTTGTTGTTCGTAATCAGCGAAAGAACGCGTACCGAACACTCCTCGCGTTCAGCAAAGTTTGGAGATTTGCTTCGGCAATCCTGCTTTCCGCTTCTCATCTATTACGCAACGACATTAGGGATGCCGCTTGCCAACGGCGCGTACCATCAAGGGGCAATCTTCTGGGAGCATTCGCTTTTCGTTCTGTTGACCCCTTTGCCGCTGATTCTCGCGCTCGCAGCTTATTTGATCTTAAAGCAGCCTTTGGCGAGAACAGTCTGAACGGTCGCTCCCGACTGCTGTTCGTCCTTGGCGACGGTGACGCAGTATTCGCCTTCGGGGAAAGGCTTTCTGTCCCACCAGAGATGATTTGTGAGATTGAGAAACGTCGCTTTGAAAGTGGGCGAATAGTTGCTCTCTTTGCGCCCTTTGAAGAAAGTGCCGTCCCTGTAAAGGCTGACGCTGAGGGTGTCGGTTTCGAGCGGCGCGCCGAAGTAGGCTCTCATGTAAATGTTCTGCGCCGAGCCGTCAAACTCGCGGCTCAGACGGGCCGTCTTCTCTTCGCCGATCTTAAAGTAACAGTCCTCCTGTTTCTGGCCGCCGCAAAAGACGATTGTGCCGGGCGAGCCGAGGGGTTTCTCTTCTCCAGTTTTAGCCTGTGTCGGCTGCGTTTGTGCAAACGTGCCTGCCGGCAGTAAGAAAAGAAAAAGGAGTGCAAACAAATTGATTAAGCGCGTCATCGTGTTTTGATTCCTTTCGAGCGCGAGCAAAAAAAAGGCCCGCTAACGCGCTTATCGTCAGATATATCGTCTGACTTGAATCTTTCAAGCAAATAAAGTTCACACTTTATAATGAGGTAGAAGCATAAAGATGCTGGCTTCCGCCTCATTTATCTTTTGCAGGGCGTTACTAACTTCTTAATCGCGCCGCCGGTCATCCCAACCTCGACCTTGTGCATCATCCATCAGACGATCCACTCCGCGCCGCTTAAATATCTGTGAGACGCGCGGGTCAAACTCGCGTCTCACGTCTGCATGCTCTCTTTCTCGCTCTCGCGGCGTGAGCGCGTAACGAGGTATGTATTCTTCTTCGCGCTGCTCGCGGCGCGGGCGTTTATTTTCTTCGTCAACGCGACGACGTTGTTTGCTGCGCGCCGACATGACGGGTGCAAATCCGCGTTCGCTTGCGGTGCGTCTCTGTCTTTTGCGCGCGCCCCAATCTCTTTCGACGAGCCTTCTAAATTGATCGATGTCTTTATCCAACTGCTTATCGAGACGCACGCCGAAAAAGCGCGAGGCTTGCGCGCCCGAGCGCCCGAGCGGGGTATCAAACCCTAAGACGACGCGCACGATGGTCGTGCCTTCGCGCGTCGAGGTAAAAACCGCCTCGCCGTCCGCGTGAATATCACCGCGCACAGAGCGCCAGGCGATGCGTCGGTCGGGCTCGTAATGCGTAACCACAGCATCCCACTCGGCAAAAACGTCGGGCATGGCCGTCTCGCTCACCCAATGCGCCGTCGTGCGTCCCGTCCGACGCACCTCGCATATATTGCGCATCCAACGCGGAAAATCTTCAAAATCGCTAAACCGGTCGAAGACCAACTCGACCGGCGCGTCGATCTCGACGAAACCTTCGACCCTCTGCATATAACCCTCCCTTTGAAACGATGAACGATGAATAAAAAGCAAGCCGTCTTTCATTCATCGTTTTGCGTTCATCGTTTCTTTTATTCCTGTCTGACGTGCTCTGCGCCCAACTCTTCGAGCAGCTTTTCGAGATCGTCGGCATCACTACCGTCAGACTTTGATTCAACTCCGATAAGGATGCCGCCAGCGCGCAGGCTCGCGTCATAAACTTTTGCGCGATGCTCTGGGATGCCTGCGCCGACAAGCGCGCCGATCAGACCGCCGGTTGCGCCGCCCGCGCCCGCACCCGCCAGTGCTGCCGCCAAAGGCCCAGCGACGGCGATGCCGATACCGGGAATCGCAATCGTCGTCCCGACGGCGGCGATTGCTGCGAGCACTGCGCCGACTGCGCCGCCCACCGCACCGCCGATGCCTGCGCCGTCAGCCGCATGCGTCCGTGTCTCGATGGCAAATTCTTTGGTCTTAGTTGCGTCGGACATAAGCACACTGATGTCTTCGCGCGTGTAGCCGCGTTTGATAATTGCGTCAACGGCTGCTTCAGCCGCAACGCGCGTCTTAAAAACTCCGGTAATAAGTTTTGACATGATCGGAAATTTCTCCCGGCCTCAGTGGGCCTCTTGGTTTGTTAGAAAATCAGCTCGTCCGTCCCATTTTCTTGGGCAAAAGGCGTGCCGCCTTCTATCGCAAATGGCTCGCGTGCGTCAGGTTGTTGCAGAGACTACAGATACACTTAGCATCGAAACGGTTTGCGTTAGTCGCGCGGTCGTATTGAAGCAAAACAAAGCACGGCTCACTGTCTTATTCGGCATCGTTTTTTCAGACGCAACTGTAACGGCTGCCACAAGTGCGGTCGGGTAGTAGACGGAGAGAGATGTATTCAGACGAGTGCTTGCGGGTTCATTTCTCTTCACTTCTATTCGCAAACTTCCAAAGGGCTGTTGTAATGTTAGTCGCCTGCGAAAACTTATCAGAGGGGAACAAGCAATGATTACAGCAGTCATCTTCGACGTTGACGGGACGCTGATTGATTCCGTCGATCTACACGCAGCGGCATGGCAGGAGGCGTTTCGTCGCTTTGGTCGTGAAGTGGAGTTTGACAAGGTGCGTCATCAGATCGGCAAGGGCGGCGATCAACTTCTGCCCGTCTTCTTTTCTCCGGATGAGTTGGAACGCTTCGGCGAAGAGATGGAAGAATACAGAGGAGAGCTCTACAAGCGCGAATACATGCCGCGCGTGCGCCCGTTTCCGCAGGTGCGAGAGTTGTTCAAGCACTTAAGAGACGACGGCAAGCGCATCGCTCTGGCCTCGTCTGCAAAAAAGGATGAACTCGTCGAGTACAAAAAAATCGCACGCATCGAAGACCTCGTCGAAGAGGCAACATCGGCGGACGACGCCGAAAAATCAAAACCGCATCCCGACATCTTCGAGGCCGCGTTGAGCTTGCTCGGCAACCCTTCGCCCCGTGAAGTGGTCGTCGTCGGCGATACGCCTTACGATGCACAGGCCGCAGGCAAGGCCTCTTTGCGCACAATCGGCGTGCTCTGCGGCGGCTTCCCCGAAGCGGAGCTGCGCGCCGCCGGCTGCGTCGAAATCTACAAAGGCCCGTCCGATTTGCTCGCGCGTTATGAAGAGACTTTGATAAGCGCTAAAGACCGTGAATCGTAAATCGTGAATCGTAGTTGACAGTTGCTTGATATATCGACGAGCAGTAATAACGCTGCTTCTCAAATATGATGATCGATTCACGATTTGCGATTCACGATTTACGACTTGGACAGGTGTGAGAATCCTCCAGATCAGCTCGGCGCGCGCCTTCGGCGGCGGCGAAAGACATTTCGTCGATCTTGCAGACGGTCTTGCGCGTCGCGGCCACGAAGTTTTTGCGGCGCTCAGACCCGGCTCGCCGTTGCGTAAGCGTCTGGCGGCGATTTCTTCCGACAGAGTTGTCACACTACCGCTACGCAATGCGCTCGATTTACCGAGCGCATTTGCGCTCGCACGTCTCGCGCGCGAGCACAACATCGAAATTGTTCATGCACACGCGGCGCGCGATTATCCGCTCGCATCGGTCGCCGCGCGCCTCTCGCGCGCACGTCTTGTCATCACAAGACATGTGCTCTTTCCGATGAGCCGCGCGCACTCGCTTCTTCTCGCGGACGCGTCGCGCGTCATCGCCGTCTCTCAGGCGGTCGCACGTTCTCTGCTTGCGCGAAAGATTTTTCCCGAACAAAAAATCCGCGTCGTTTATAACGGCATCGACGTGGAAGGTTTATCGGCTGTAGCTGACGAGCTTGACAGAAGCGCTTATCGCAAACGCATATCATCTTCTGTGCACGCGCGTCTGCTCGTCGGCACGCTCGGCGAGTTGAGCGCCGTTAAGGGACAAGAAGATTTTGTGCGCGCGTCATCGCTCGTCGCACAAGAGTTTGACGATGCGGAATTTGTCATCATTGGCGAAGACAATTCGCGCAGGGGCGACAACCGCGCGTTGTTGGAAAAGTTGATTTCCGGCTTCGGGCTCTGTGGGCGCGTGCATCTTCTCGGTCGTCGCGACGATGCGGCTGAGATTCTTTCATGTCTCGACGTATTTGTTGCCGCCTCGCGTTCGGAAGCGTTTGGTCTGGCGACTGTCGAGGCGATGGCTTGCGGCGCGGCGGTCGTTGCAACAGAGACCGCAGGCGCAAAAGAGATTGTCGAAGACAATCTAACGGGCCTGCTCGTACCGCCGCGCGACGCGCAAGCGATTGCCGCAAGCGTCGTCAGGCTTCTCCGTGATGAGAATTTGAGAACGCGTCTGACGAGCAACGCGCGCCGCACGGCAAAAGAGCGTTGGAGTCTTGTGCGGATGCTTGATGAGACGGAAGCTCTTTATCAAGAAATTCTCGATGTGAATTGAGCCGCATTTGTGAAGAAAGCCGAAGCCGCTAAAGTTTCTGACTTTAGCGGCTTCGGCTTTCTTTCTAATTGTGGGGCGGCATCAAGCCGCGTGTTTGTACTGGCGACGCGGGTCGTATTCGTGCGCGAGATAGTGGCGCGCGATAAATTTAAGGGTCGCTGAAACGTGTTTGCACTCGTAGCTGTGATCTGCGTCGCCGCGAAAGATAAAGTCGGCGCAGGTGCAAACCAGACGCTTGGATTCGGGGTTGCGAAAAAGATGATAAGCCTGTGCCTCGTCCGATTCAGAGTAGGCCATCCAGCCATAAGGCTCTGCGTCGCTGACGTGAATACGCTCAGAGCGCGCGGCGCGCTGCTCGGCGGGTGTGAAGTCTTCTTTTGTCTGTTTTCTGGTTTTCATATTAATTTTCTTTCTCTGTTTTTGATCCCAACTTTAGATGCTTGCGCGCACCCAACGGTTCACGCGCAAGACTATTTTACCAGACCGATTGTGCCTTCACACGCTTAGCATTCTTGTCAATCTTTCGCGTCAATTCTGAAGATGCAGGCAACGCGCTTAGATTATTTTTCGGAGAGCGGCTATCATCTGTCTAAATAAGTTTGACCCGAAAATTTTCTCTCAGGGGACTCTGTGTAATGAATGGAGCGGTGCGCGCAAACGACATCGAGATGCGATACGACTCAAACGGCGAAGGAGCGCCCGTCGTGTTGCTTCACGGATTCCCATTCAATCGCACGATGTGGCGCGAACAGGTCGAGGCGCTTGCCGGTGAAGGCTTCCGCATGATCACGCCCGACCTGCGCGGTCATGGCGAAACGGAGCTTGGGAGTACGGCTTCAACAATGGAGCAGATGGCCTCGGACGTTTCAGCGCTGCTCGATGGATTGAATATTACGGAGCGCATCGTGCTCGGTGGTCTTTCGATGGGCGGTTATGTGACGCCCGCCTTCTATCGTCTTTTCCATGAACGCGTGCGCGCCCTCATACTGGCCGACACGCGCCCGCAGCCTGATACAGACGAGGCGCGTCGCACGCGTGAAGAGACGGCGCGCCGCGCTTTGGATGAAGGCATGGAGAACATTGCTGATGCGATGCTTCCAAAACTGCTTGCTCCGGCGACGCTCGCTGAGAAGCCCGACGTGGTCGAGCGCGTGCGGTCGATGATTTTGGCGACGCATCCCGACGGCGCGGCCGCCGCGCTTCGCGGCATGGCCGTTAGAAGAGAACAGACAGACCTTCTGCTTGATATAAATGTACCGACTCTAATCCTTGTCGGGAGCGAAGACGCGCTCACACCGCCGAAGGATTCAGAGACGATGCAGCGCACAATCAAAGGCTCACGCATGCAAGTCATCGAAGGCGCGGGTCACGTCTCAAATATCGAGCGCGCTGAAGAATTTAATCTCGCGCTCGCGGATTTTTGGCGCGGCCTCGCCGCATAAACTTTTCTTTTTCGAGAACGAGAAATTTACGCCTTCGAACCATTCTCAAGGTATAAACAGATGAACGAGACTTGGAAATACAGAATCGAAGAACGCGTCCGTTGGGGCGATGTTGATGCCGCGCGCATCATCTTTTACGGCGCTTACATACGCTTCTTCGAGATTGCTGAGACAGAGTTGTTTCGCTCGGTCGGTCTCTCTTACGGCAGAATGTTTGATGAGCTGGACGTGTGGCTCCCGCGTGCCCATCTGGAATGCGACTTCCGACGCGCCGCGCAGCTCGACGATCTGCTTGAAGTATCAGTCCACGTCGGGCGCATCGGCAAAAGCTCGCTGCGTCTCAATTTCGAGGTGAGAAGAAACGGCGAAGAGCCGTTGGTTGCAGAGGCCCATTTTGTTCTCGTCTCGGTGCGTCGCGACACTTTCGAGACTGTTCCCGTCCCCGAAGAGTTGCGCCGCCGTCTTGCTCCGTATCTTTCTCCTTCAACGGAAAATTAATTTACCTAAACCCTTGCGCTTCTACGCGACGCTTTCCTGATGTGAGTTCGTGCGTTGTCAGGCGATTTCTTAAACGGTGAGAATACGGCAATGAAAGATGATTCGAGCATGGAGTTTGATATGTTTGAGGACGTGCGCCGCAGATTGACGCGCGTCTTTGAAGGGCGCGGGCATGATGAGATCGCGGCTGAAAGGGCGGCTCTTTACGTCGTTCAAGGTTTGCGCGACGGCCACAGACTGATCGCCTCAATCACACGTGAGACGAGGTCGGATGATTTTCTCTTCGACGTTCTTACAGACCTCTTCGAGAATGCTACTGCACTCGAAAAGGCGCGTGTGCTCCTGAACAGCGCCGATGACAAGACCGTCCACTAAATGACGTTCCGTTAAAGAGGACGAAAGGCGCGGCGCGCAAGTGTGGGCTTGAGGTCGGTGTAGCCCTGCTCGCCCGCGATGAGTTCGCAGAGCGTCTCGCGGATTCCTCGATGCACGCGCGCAAAACTGACCATCCGTTCGGTGAACGGCCCGCCCCAAAAATTTCCGTAAAAACGTCTGCGCATCTTCGAGGCGCGGCGCAACTCGCGTCCGAAATCCTCGCGCCACATCCGTTCATAATCAAGAGGCTGCCCCGCGAGATATGCCTTGGCAAAAATCTCCGCCGAGCGTAGGGCATAGTAAATACCTTCGCCGGTCACGGGATCGGCAAAGCCGGCCGCATCACCGACAAGCGCCCAACCGTCGCCTGTCGCACGCCTTTTGTCAAACGTCTCGGGCGCAAGACCCGGTATGCGAGCAGCATAGCGTTCGGCTGATGCTCTCAACTCTTTCATCTCACGAGTCTCTTCATAAACGTCTGCGCTCTGCTTTGTCGCCCAGGACGTTCTGTCTTCGCTTCGGCGAAGGCCGTAATAGTCAAACATAAAACTCCAGAGAAGGCGGTCGAGCGCCGCATGATCGAACGCGTCCTGGGTCGTAGCGATACCAAAAGAGATATGATCAAGACGCGGAAATGCCCACGCATAACCTGACCAGCCCGGCAGGAATGCAATAATCGTCGGCGACGCGTCCGCGACTGCCAACATCGGCGCGCGATAACCAAACGCGACCTCCATCTCAGAGTTTGCGAGCGGGCCTGCAAGGCAGCGCGCGATAGGACTATTCGCACCATCCGCTGCGACAAGAAATTTACCTTTCCACGCGCGACCATCCCGCGAACGCACAAGCCATTCGTCCTTCTCGCTTTTTTCGTTAGAAGCTTTGACGCGCCCAGAGAAAACTTCTGCGCCCGAGCGTTGTGCGCGCTCAAGCAAAAACGCGTCGAAAGTTCTGCGCGAGTAGATTGCAAAAGGGTCTTTAAGCTTGAGCAGAACGTGTTCGCCGGACGGTGCATAGATTTTGACTTCGTCAACTATGCGCCCTGCCGCTTCCGCTAAAAACGGCCATGCCTTCAGAGCTTTTGATGTCACGCCGCCGCCGCAAGCTTTTGCATCATCAACTGGTCGTCCGTCAAAAAGAGCAACGCGCGCGCCGCCGCAAGCCAGACGCTCGGCGGCAAACGAACCCGCCGGCCCCGCGCCGACGATTAAAACGTCGTAATTGTTTCGACTCGCCATTTCTCTCCGCAGCTTATATCCACGTATCCATCTTGACTGAGAAAGCTTTATTTTACACCTTTACGTCTCCGGACGAACCATCACACAAGATGTGCTGTTGTGATAGAATTTTTCTAAACGTTCCCTTGCTGTCGATAACACTTTTTTTGCCGCTCTTAGTCAGATAAACATTTCCCCGTTGACCTTTCAAGGAGGCCGCGCAGTTTGCGCGTCGGTATAAAATGTCGTCGCAAGGTTCAATCGTTTTCATCGGCATCGCACCGCATCCACCAATTATGGTTCCGGAAGTCGGCCAAGAGATGATCCCGCACGTGCGTGGATCAATCGAAGCCATGCGAGAATTAACGGAGCGTTTGATTGCATGTCGCACTGAGACCGTCGTTATAATCTCGCCACATGCGCCGCTCGACCCGAACGCTTTTGTTGCCTATACAGATTCACGGCTGTATGGAGATTTCACACGCTTTCGTGCGCCTGAAGCTTCAATCGATTTCCCGTTTGATGAAGAGATGCTTAACTCAATTGAGCGCTCAGCTGCGAAGCAGGGTTTTTCAATTGTCCCGATTAAAGGATTTGAACTCGATCACGGTACGGCAGTGCCGCTCTACTTTCTTCAACGCTTTGGATGGCGGGGCCGGGTCGTCGCGCTCGGTTATAGTTTTCTCTCAAATGAAGATCATCTGCGCTTTGGCTTTTGCCTCAAGCATGCGGCTGAAGCCTCGGGTGCTCGTATCGCATTTATTGCGAGCGGTGACTTAAGCCATAGACTCAAACCGGAAGCTCATGCCGGTTACCACCCGAACGCACACTTATTTGACAAGCAGGTGGTGAGTTCTCTCAAAGCGTCTGAACCGATGCGTATAGCCGAGATTGATCAGGGATTAAGAAGATCTGCTGGCGAGTGTGGTTATCGGTCAATGCTTGTTGCCTTGGGGGCGTTGGAATCTCAACAGCCGAATTGCGAAGTCCTTCACTACGAGGCTCCGTTTGGTGTCGGCTACATGGTTGCACAGCTTTGGCGCACGGAAATTTCTTGATGAGCAAATTTTATCAGCGATAAAAGATAAACCTCGGTATGGCTCAAAACGAATCATCCTCTCTCTGTCACCAAATAACATTGCTCGCGCGTCGCGCCGTCGAGTCATACATCAGGTCTGGCCGCGTCATCAGAGGGACACGTGAAGCCAATGATCCTTTCCTGCAACAAAGCGCCGCATGTTTTGTCTCAATCAAAACTATGGATGGAGATTTACGCGGATGTATAGGCACGGTTGAGCCGGCCTATCAGACTCTCACCCAAGAGATTATCCATAATGCAATACACTCGGCTACAAAAGACCCCCGGTTTTCTCCCGTACATGAATCAGAACTCTCTACCTTACGATTCTCAATCGATATACTATCTGACCCTGAACCCGCAATCTTTGAAGACCTGGACGCAAAGAATTACGGTGTGATTGTTACAGATAAAATCGGATTCCGGCGCGGACTTTTACTGCCGGACATTGAAGGCATCGAAACCGCAGACCAACAAGTTCAAATTGCTATGCGGAAAGCAGGAATTTTCGCAGAGGAGTCAATTAAATTATATCGCTTTCGAGTCACACGTTTCGCCGAGTCAAAGCAATAACACGCCCTCCCCTCTTTAAGATTCACAATCAAGCTTTAATCTATAAAAAAACCGCTGCATACGCGAGATGTATGCAGCGGGCAATATCCACAGGAGGAAAGGAATCACATTCTATATGAGCACTCAAAGTGTGTCAAATAGATTCATAAGAACGCTTGTTAGCCTAGCTCTAAACATCTAAATTCTTGACATCCAAAGCATTGTCTTCAATAAAACGTCTTCGAGGCTCAACAGCATCACCCATCAGAACCGTGAAAATTTGGTCTGTTTCGACCGCATCATCAATCTTTACTTGAAGAAGCGTACGCTTCTCCGGGTTCATCGTAGTCTCCCAGAGTTGTTCTGGGTTCATCTCACCGAGACCTTTATAACGCTGTATGGTCAAATCCTTTTTTGCTACGGCTAAGACGCGTTCGAGAAGGGCTTCGCGGGAATCGATCTGTTCACTTGAACCATTTTCACCTAGAAGAAAAGGGGTTGCCAGACGATCTTCGAGACTCCTATAAAGATCTATTGCCTTTTGAAACTCAACGTGGCTGGCAAGATCCCAATCGATGTTAACTTTCTGCCCGGTCGTAGTTGTTGTTTCAATCTCCCAAAGACCATGCTCTTCATCCATTGACAGATCGGTGCTGTAGCCCGCTGCGGCCAAAAACCCTTCAATTTTAGCCATCTGATCACCCTCACTGTTCTGGAAAATACTCTTCAGGGTGACATTCTCTTTACTTCTTAAAATTCCATTGCGGCCACCAAATGCTTCGAGCAAGGATTGAAGTAAATGCTCGTCATTTCCCAAGCGTCTGGCAGCTTTTTCACAGTAACGCTTTAACTCAACTAACTGCTCCAAAGCTCTTGCTAATTCACGCCCTTCAATTGCCATTCCCTTTGGCCCTGAAGTGATTTTAATGTCGCTCGTCGCCTGACGCATTAGATAGCGCACCATCGATCTTTCATCTTTAATATACTCTTCACGCTTACCTCTTTTTACCTTGAAAAGCGGTGGTTGAGCTATATAAACATGACCTGACTCAATTAATTCTGGCATCTGCCGGTAAAAGAATGTCAGAAGCAATGTGCGTATATGCGACCCGTCAACATCTGCGTCCGTCATAAAGACAATCTTATGGTAGCGAAGTCGGCCGAGATCGAAATCATCCTTTCCGATGCCGGTCCCAAGCGCCATAATGAGAGTTTTGATCTCGCTATGGCCGAGCATTTTGTCGAACCGGGCCTTCTCTACGTTCAAGATTTTACCTTTTAACGGTAAGACCGCCTGATTCCTTCTGTCTCGTCCCTGTTTTGCGCTTCCGCCTGCTGAATCTCCTTCTACAATATAAAGTTCGCACAAGGCAGGATCACGTTCCTGACAATCCGCAAGCTTACCGGGGAGCATGGTTGAACCGATAACGCCTTTGCGCACGATCTCGCGCGCCTTACGGGCCGCCTCGCGCGCGCGGGCAGCATCGATGGCTTTGCCGACAATCTTCTTTGCCACCGTCGGATTCTGCTCAAAATATTCGGTCAACCGCTCGTTAAGAAATGATTCGACAGGACCTTTTACATCCGAGTTGAGCTTTCCCTTTGTCTGTCCTTCAAACTGCGGCTGCGGTAGTTTGACCGAGACGACTGCGACAAGTCCCTCGCGCACGTCGTCGCCGCTCAGAGAGCTTTTGAAATTCTTTGCAATCCCGGACGACTGTGCGTAAGCATTGATTGTGCGCGTTAGTGCTGAGCGAAACCCGGAAAGATGCGTTCCGCCGTCAATCGTATTGATGTTATTAGCAAAGGAATAGACTTTCTCGTCGTAAGCGTCGTTATACTGAATCGCTACTTCGATTGAGAGCGCATCGCCCACGCGCTCAAAATAGAGCGGCTTGTCATGCAGGACGGATTTGTTTTTGTTCAGATGCTTGACGAATTCGGCAATGCCGCCCTTGTAATAGAACTCATGAGAGCGTTCGGTCTCTTCCCTTTCGTCTCGGATGGTGATGCGGATGCCTTTATTGAGAAAAGCCTTTTCGCGCAAACGCTCTGAGAGTTTATCGAAGCTGAACTCCGTAACATCGAAAATCTCCGAATCGGGTTTAAAGGTAACCTTTGTACCACGTTTGCGGGTTTTGCCTGTGACCTCGAGTTTGCCCGTAGGAATCCCTCTCTTGTATTCCTGTTCGTGGGTCTGCCCATCCCTCCAGATTTCGAGCCGAAGCGTCTCTGAGAGGAAATTTACGCAAGAGACACCCACTCCATGAAGACCTCCTGACACTTTGTAGGCGTTCGAGTCGAACTTACCGCCCGCATGCAGCTTTGTCATCACCACTTCGGCGGCAGACTTCTTTTCCTGTTTGTGATAATCGACGGGGATGCCGCGCCCGTTGTCGACGACGGTGATTGAATTGTCCAGATGAATGGTAACTTCAACGGTGTCGCAATAGCCGGCGAGCGCTTCATCGATAGAGTTGTCGACTACTTCATAGACGAGGTGGTGCAGACCCAAATCGCCCGTTGAACCGATGTACATAGCCGGACGCTTACGCACCGCGTCGCGTCCTTCCAAAACTGTGATTGAACTAGAATCGTAACTCACGTTTTTTTTCTTTGGTAAAGTTGCTGTTGACAAAACTTTCTCCTCTTTCTAAATGCAGCTCACGAATATTCTAACCATGCTTAAAACGGGCATTTATTGTCCAAAGCCGAGGGCTCCAATTAGATGCCTTCCGCTCTGTTTGCGATTGATGAAACCGTCTCTGTCTCTGAGCTTTTATTTGCACTTTGATTGATCGCTCCGCCACTTACTTCATAGACATTTGAGCGGGATGCAAAACGCTGAACGAAATCTTCTTTGGAGGTCGTTAAGAAGGTCTGCGTCCTTCCTTGAAGGTATTCGAGAAGATAGTCGATACGTTTTCTATCAAGCTCCGCATCTACATCGTCCATGAGGAAAATCGGATACTCACTGTGCCATGAATGATACACCGAAATAGCAGCTAAATCAAGTAGAATCAACGCACTACGTTGTTGACCTGAACTCCCAAAAGTACGTATGTCGCGCCCATCAAACACGATCTGAAGATCATCTCTGTGCGGCCCTATCAGAGCATATCCGGCGGCAATCTCTGCTTGTAGACGGAGTCGCAAACGATCAGCTATGAGAGACTCATAATTCTCTAAATCGCCCTTTCCTTCAAGCGACGAATTATAACGAATTGTCACTTCTTCACGCTCAAAGAGACGTTTTTCAAGCACCGCCGAGAGCCGCTCGACATAATCGGTGCGGGCTCGATGAATAGACGCGCTCAAACTTACGAGTTGCTCGTTCCATGGCTCAATCAGTTCACGAATCTCTCCAAACTCTTTTTCGGTTTCCGCCATTGACTGTAGAAGACGATTTTTCTGTTTAACGACCCTCTGATAATCGGCGAGCGTTTGCACGTATGAGTGATGTAGAGTGACTACTCCGCGATCCAGAAACTTGCGCCGCGCCTCAGGCCCTCCGCGAACGACTTCCAGTTCGTCCGAAGTAAAAGAGACCACATTTAGCTGCCCCAGATACCTTGTAATAGATTCGCGCTTGCCATTAACGAGGAGAGTTTTATTCCCTCCCTGCAATGCGACCTGTAAATCTCTTTGCACGCCTTCGGTGCGTATGACGCGCCCCCGAATAACCGAGAGGTCTTCGCCGAAATTGATTGCATCTTGCAGTCGCTGTGTTCGGAAAGATTTAGTTGTGGAGAGAAGATAGATCGATTCCAGCCAGTTGGTCTTTCCCTGACCGTTATCGCCATGAATGATGTTGAGCCCCGATCCCCAAGTAACTTTACCGCTCAAATTTCTGAAATTATGTACCTCAAGAGATTCGAGCAGCATGTGCCAAATAATAACACACGCTGCTCGAACAAAAGCGCCGCCGATGATGAAGCCTGACGTTTAGGAGTTTGATTGAAGCCGCATGGGCATCACAACATATCTGTAATCGTAACCGTCGTCTGACGCCGGTCGTAATTGCGCCTGTGAGTTGCCATCCTTGAACTCGAAAAAGACCGAACCGTTGCCGACAACGCTTAGAAAATCTTGCAGGTATGCAGCATTGAAACCGATCTCGGTTTCCTCGCCAGAATAATCAGTCGCCACGCTTTCTCGCGCTTCACCCTCTTCAGCCGTTTGTGAGCTAATTTGGAGGCCGCCCGGAGTGAGATGCAAGCGGATGGAGTGTGAACGGTCGTCAGCCATCAAGGCCACGCGACGCACTGCTTGACCGAGCAATACTGAGTCAAATTCAGCTTTTTTATCGTTTCCCTTTGGCATAACCATCTCATAGTTGGGAAACTGTCCTGCCAGCGTACGTGATATCAGAAGACGCGGGCCGACCTCAAAGTAGATATGATTTTCATCCGCACCAAGACCTACTTCGCCTTCGCTGCCCGACATTAATTTTGTCAACTCGGCCAGCGTCTTGCGCGGGATAAGAACATCCAGACCTTCTTTTGGAGCGGTCTCCCCCAAATCCTTGCGCTCGATAAAGGCCAGGCGATGCCCGTCGGTCGTGACCATCGTCGCCCCAGACTTGTTGAGCATGAATTTCGCGCCTGACAGCGTATAGCGCGACTCTTCGAGAGTGATGGCAAAAATTGTGCGGTCGATAAAGGTTTTGAAGACTTCGGCAGGGAGTTTGACCGAAGCCGTTTTAAAGCTAAGCACTTCTGGAAAATTTTCCTTATCAACACCGGCGATACGGAAGTTCGAGCGTTCGCACGTCACGCTGGCCCAGTTATTCTCCTCCTTGCGAAATTTGACGGGTGCGTCTGGAAGCACGCGAGCAATGTCGAAAAGCTTGCGCGCGCCGACGCACATAGAGCCGGCAGATTTAATCTCGGCCTCGGTTTCGCAACGCAGCGTTACGTCAAGGTCGGTTCCAATAAATCTGATCGTACTCTCGCCGACGGATTCGATAAGAATATTGGACAGGGCCGGGATTGTGTTCTTTCGCTCGACGATGCCCTGTACAAAGCCGAGTTCCTTTTGAAGCGCGTTTTTATTGATGCTGAATTCCATTTATAAACTCCTTAGAGAATGTAGAAGTCTCAAAATCAAAGTCGAGCCTTTTACTACTTATACTAATCTTAATACCTTGTATTTATATATAGTAGTAGTAGTAGGGCCTGTGGAAATGTGGAAAACCCACTTTATTGTTGATAATACAAGAGTTATTTTCCACAGCCCCTGTGGAAAATACTGTGGAAAACTAAATTCATCTGTGGAAGATTTTTTCAAATGGAGAGTTTTCCACATTTCCACAGGGCTTATTTAGGCCATGCCTGTGGAAATGTGGAAAACTTATATCTAAATATAAGTGTATAAAGGATTAAGGGAAAATCAGGCCTGTGGAAAAAAATCAAGCTTAAAATCCCCTAACTACTTGCAAAGATTGTCCATAAGGTCGCTAACGATCCTGTGGAAATTTTGATCCTTCAAAATCAGCGCTTCAATCTTCTCTACAGAGTGAATAACTGTGGTGTGATGCTTTCCTCCAAACTCACGCCCGACTTCAGGAAAGCTATGCTTTGTGAGGCGTTTACACAGATACATAGCTATCTGTCTCGGGACGGCAATCTGCCGCGAGTTGTTTTTAGACTTTAAATCATCTACACGCAGACGATAATGCGAGGCTACAACTCTCTGAATCTGTTCAATCGTAATTCCGGCAGGTCGATCGTTTTCAGCAATGTTACGGATTGCATCCTGCGCCAGCATCTTCGAGATAGGAAGACCACGCAAGGAAGAAATTGCGATCAGACGCACCAGAGAGCCTTCGAGTTCGCGGATATTGCTCTTGACCTTGCTTGCAATAAAGAATGCGACATCGTCAGGAAGCGCGACACCATCGAGATCGGCCTTGCGTTTAAGAATCGCAACCTTTGTCTCCAAATCTGGCGGCTCGATATCTGCAATCAGACCCCACTCAAACCGTGAATGCAAACGCTCCTCTAAAGTTGGTATCTCACGCGGCGGGCAGTCAGACGTAATGACAATCTGCTTTTGTGCATCGTAGAGAGCGTTAAAGGTGTGAAAAAATTCTTCCTGCGTCCGCTCTTTGCCAGCCATAAATTGAATGTCGTCGATGAGAAGTACATCAATTGAGCGGTATTTCTCACGAAAAGTTTGAGCTTTATCATAGCGGATGGCGTTGATAAGCTCGTTCATAAACTTTTCCGCAGAGATGTAAGAAAGACGCAGATATCTATTAACGGTCTTTATTTTGTGGCCGATGGCATGTACCAGGTGAGTTTTTCCAAGCCCCACGCCGCCGTAAATGTAGAGAGGATTATAGGTTTTACCCGGAGCCTCAGCTACAGCCAGTGCTGCCGCGTGTGCAAATTGATTGCAGGAACCGACGACGAAACTCTCGAACGAGCATTTAGGGTTGAGAGAGTTTTCAAGCGGTTCGATATCGACGAAATTAGTTGCGCCGGGAGTCAGACCATCCGATTCAGCAGCTTCAAGAAGGGAGAATAAACTAGTAGTTTTGCCGTTTTGAGAGCCGTTTGGCTCGCCAGCACGAATGCCAAAATCCTGCCCATCCTTTTCATGATCTATTGATTTAGAAGAAGACGATTCCTCTTCAACCGTCCAATCAACTTCAAATGAAGACAAATTAAGCTCTTCAAGCGAAGCATCAATTACATCCGTATAGTTTGTGCTCACCCAGTCCTTAATAACCTGGTTAGGCGCACGCAGGTGGAGCTTATGTTCTGCTTCGTCATAGCCATCGAAATGTATGGGACGAATCCAAGTCTCAAAACTCTGTCGATTCAGACGTTTTTCGACAGCGTTAAGAAAGTTATCCCACACTTTATTTTCGATGGTTGTGCTCATAATTATCCTGTGCTTCCACAAAATCAAATCTTACTGAATGACTTGAAAGAATACAGTTTCTTTCCTCTTGCTGCTCACCTTATATGTTGAGCGATAGCGGGGAAGATATTGTAAAAGCAATCTTTCGAGCCAGTTTTCAAGCGCCTAATTCAAAGTTTTCCACAGAGTTTTCCACAGGCTTGTGGAAAAAAGCGTGAACTTAAAGTATCTCTTTAAGTGTAATACTTTCAATTACTTACGGCCTTGAAAGAGCAGTGAAACGGGCGGGAGACTAGCATAACGTCAATTCAGATGCAAGAGAAATCCACAGACTGATTCTGAATATTTCCACTGTCTGTTTTTACTACTTTGTAATGAAATTGATAATTCTTGATAAATCTACATATTGAGCAATAGTGAAATGATTTATTACAGTCAGTTAAAATTCAAATTATTTACTGCCTGTTCTAATTACGTCGTTACTTCGGAGTTAAGTGCGCAGAAAATTTGGCCAATATCTCTGATTGCTGTTTAGAATTTTTTTCTGACACGACTTTGTCAAAATCTCAGACAATCACATCAGGCTTTAAAACCTGTTTCGGCCTCTGCGCGACACGGCCCATTGTCTTGACATAATTAAGATGCAAAGTTAGTCTTACCCTTTTCGTCTGAGGAGATAATGATCGACTATGCCAAAGAGAACCTTTCAGCCAAACAATCGTCGACGGGCGAAGACACATGGATTCAGAGCACGCATGGCAACCAAGAACGGCCGTCTGGTGCTAAAGAGGCGGCGGGCAAAGGGACGCAAACGGCTGACCCCTGCGCATTATTGATAGCGAGGCGGTTGACTAAAGACGAACGCCTTCAGAATTCCTCGCAATTTCGTTGCGTTTATAACAGGGGGACTCGCTATGACGGCCCTCTGATGTCAGTATTTGTTTTGCCGAATGCGCTTGGTTTCCATCGTTTTGGTGTTACTGCATCCCGGAAAATGAGCCATAGCGCGGTCAAGCGTAACCGTGCCAAACGTCTCTTGAGGGAGGCGTTTCGTTTAGGTAAAGAAGATTTGGACGGGCTGCGCTTCAAATACGATTGGGTTTTTAATGCTCGCCGTTCTCTTCTGAAGATTAAACTGGCTGAGCCTCTGAAGGAGCTCCGAGAGATTGTGGCTCGCGTCAGCAGGGATGAGTTGAAGAACTCCTAAATAATGGAAGTGCCTATTGTGAAGGCCGGTGTCATTTGGCTTTTGAGGTCCTATAAAGTGGCAATTTCGCCTCTCTTGCCCCCCTCCTGCCGTTTCACCCCAACTTGTTCCGAGTACACAATCGAGGCAGTCAGCCGCTACGGAGCTTTGCGTGGCTCTTGGATGGGAGCTCGCAGAATTCTGCGTTGTAATCCCTTCCATGCAGGTGGATATGATCCGGTCAAGTAGTCTTAACCAGCGCATTTAGCTGAAGGTTTTATAAAGCCCGATTATTTGTTTCGTCGAGATTTGAAGACAATGGAACAGAGACGTTTCTTTCTTGCCTTAGTTCTTTCGGCCGCCATACTTTTTGGCTGGAGCTACTTTTTTTCGTCTCCTACGCCCAAACAGAACTCAAAGACGAATCAATCTGCCGTAAACACCTCGGAAACTCCTACTTCGCAACAGGCAAACACGCAGCGCGCGGAAAACCCCGAAAATTCCATAGCAAAGGATATACAACTTTCTGATGAGACAATCGGTCGTCAAACCCTGACGGTCTCTACGCCTCTTTATAAAATCACCTTTGATAATCGCGGTGCAGTAACAAAGAGCTGGATACTCGAGCAAAACAAAGATACGGGTCGTCCTCTTTACTCAATTGCCAGTAGTAAAGAGAATCGTCAGCCGCTCGAGCTTATCTCGCCCGAAGGACTCCAACGCGGTCAACTGCCTCTGCGTTTGGAAATAGGCGCGGCTAATTCTGGTGAAAGCGTTGATCCTTCAACTATTGCAAAGTGGAACGAGGCGTTAGCGGCTAGAAATTACAAGATAGTTGCTAAGAATTTCGAGTTGCCGCCGGTTCAAGGCGAGAATTCAGAAATTGAAATCAAAGCGGGCGAGCCGAAACGAGAAATCAGCTTTGAGATGGTCGAGCCCGGTACGGGTCTCAGAGCTATTAAAACTCTTTCCTTCAACCCTGATAGTTATCTGGTTGATGTGGGCGTAAGCGTGACGAGCAACGAGCGGCCCGTGCCCGAAGTGAAAATGGTAGTTGGCCCGAGCATCGGCGATCAGGGCGTTCCGCACTACACTTTTTACTCGGTTGCGCCGCAAGGTCTGATTGTTGCTAATGGAGAGACGACGCGACTTCTTGCCAGCGATGTCAACGGACAAAAAACTGAAAATGGGAAAGGTTATCAGCTAGTAAACGGCCCGGTCAGTTGGGCTTCGGTTGGTGATACATACTTTGCAATGGCTCTGGTCTTGCCTAAGTCTGCGAACCGAGTCGAGTATAAGACCGAAGAGTATCAACACGGCGCTGAGAATAAAGAACAAAGATTTCTGATTTCGGCTTTAGTTCCTGTTCCGACCGATGGCTCGGCAATGCATCTTTACGTCGGGCCGAAAGACCATTTCACTTTGGAAGCGACAAGCGAGGAGCTGAGCGCGCGGGTCGGATCGGAAGTTGATCTTGAACAGTTGATAGATTACGGCTGGCTTGGTTTTACGCGCCCGATTGCAGTCTATCTGCTCAAGGCAATCAAATTCATAAACAATCTGACGGGCAATTACGGCGTTGCGATAATACTTTTCACCATCATCATCTACATGCTCTTCTTCCCGCTCAAGTGGCGCTCGACGAAATCGATGAAGAAGGCGCAAAAACATGCGCCGCGCATGAAGGAGTTGCAGGAGAAGATCAAGGGGCTGAAGGCAAACGACCCGCGTCTGAAAGAGTTGCAGATGGAGCAGCTCCGTCTGATGAAGGAAGCGAATCCGCTCGGCGGCTGTCTGCCGCTTCTGATACAGATGCCTTTTCTGATTGCGCTCTACAGTGCGATTACAATCTCGATCGATTTTCGTCAGGCATCTTTTCTCTGGATGCCCGATCTCTCTGCCGCCGACCCGATTCGCCTGCTACCGATCCTGATGGCCGCGTCGATGCTTATTCTGCAACTGATTACGCCGAACCCTTCGGCTGATCCACTGCAGCGTAAAATGATGGCGGTTGTTCTTCCGGTGATGATGCTCTACATGCTCTGGAGTGCGCCCTCCGGTCTTTTGCTCTACTGGTTGGTCGGCAACATCGTCGGGTTCGGTCAGCAGGTTGTCATAAACAAGATGGTAAAATCGGGTGATGACAGCGACCCGCCGGGAAAAAAGCAGACTGACGCTAAATCAAAACCGAAGTTAGGCGTAACAAGCGTTTCGCAGGCGTAGGCTCAAGCTCGCGGTGAATCCGCATCGGTTTTTATAAGCAAGATGAAAGACGTATTCAAACAGTCACAAGATTTTCTAAATGAAATCTTTGCGAATCTAAAATTCGACCTCAAGGCTTCTGCCGATGAAAATGAGAACGTCTCTGTGCTCAACATCGATGGGCCGGATGCGCCGCTTCTACGTAGTGAAGGCGGCGAGCTGCTCGATTCTCTCGAACATCTTGTCAATCAAACTTTAGGGCGAAGTCTTCCGCAGGGCGAGCGTCTTATTTGCGACGTGCAAAACTTTCGCGCCGTCAGAGAGACCGAGCTGCGCGCGATGGCGCATCATGCGGCGGGGCGTGTTCGCGCTTCGGGCGTTGCGTTCACCTTCGGCCCGATGAACTCCAACGAACGTCGCATCATTCATCTTGAACTCTCCACTGAATCGGATATTCATACCGAATCAATCGGAGAGGGCAACGCGCGACGGCTTAAAATCAGTTTGAAAAAATAGGTTGCAGATAAGATCGGGTTGGCAACTGATTACCCGCGCAACCCGGACGCAATATCCGCTAACAGTGCAAGCAACAGACACCATTGTTGCTCTCTCTACTCCTCCCGGTCGCAGTGGCATCGGCGTAATCCGTTTAAGCGGCCCGCTCTCACTCACGCTCTTACAGACAATTGTTCGAGACGAGAGTTTCTCGCCCGAGCCGAACCACGTTCAGCTAAAGACGCTCTTTGATTCAGAGAGCAGCGAGCCGCTCGACCGCGCGCTCGTCACCTATTTCAAATCTCCACATTCTTTTACGGGCGAAGATGTCGTTGAGCTGAGTTGTCACGGGTCGCCGCCTCTTCTGCTGCACGTCGTCGATGCGCTGCTCGTCGGCGGAGCGCGCGCAGCCGACCCCGGAGAATTCACGATGCGTGCGCTCGCAAACGGGAGACTCAATTTAACTCAGGCCGAAGCCGTCCGCGATTTGATCGAGGCTCAGACGCTTGCCGCCGTGCAGCAAGCGGCCAGACAGCTCGGCGGTGAGATTTCCGCGCGGCTTCAACCCGTCAAGGCCTCGCTTCTCGACATCATTGTTCCGCTCGAATCAGCCCTCGAATTTGTCGAAGACGATCTGCCGCAAGACGTAACGGAAGGGATCGTTAGTAAGCTCGACGAGCTGATCAAAGGTCTCGACAAATTAGCGCAAACTTTTCGCTCCGGTCGTTTGTTAAAAGAGGGCTTGAAGGTGACTCTGGTCGGGCGGCCTAACGTCGGCAAATCGAGCGTTTTCAATGCGCTGCTTGCTAAAGAGCGCGCAATCGTAACCGACATTCCGGGAACGACGCGCGACAGCCTGAGCGAATTTATCAACGTCAACGGAATCCCGATTCTATTAACCGATACGGCTGGAATGCGTTCTTCTTCGGACGCCATCGAGCGACTCGGCATCGAGAGAACAAGGCAGGCGATTGTCGATGCCGATCTGATTCTTGTAGTCCTGGACGGCTCTCAACCGTCAACAAAAGAGGATACAGAAATTCTCGCTCAGGCAGAGCAAAGTCGCCGACTCGTTGTCTTAAATAAATCTGATTTAGAGAGCTTCAGTCCAAAGCATCATTCTCTCTCACAAAACGGAGCGGAAGTGATCGTGGCTTCTGCTGCTACCGGAGCGGGTTTAGACATCCTTCAAAATGCTATGGTCAAACTCTTCGAGTCAAACGACCTACACGAAACAGGCTTTTTGATAACAAACGCTCGCCACTATGATTTGTTGAGACGTACCACCAATTCGCTTCAAATGTCGAAGCGTCTGCTTGAGCAAAATGTTAGCGAGGAACTCTCTCTGACAGAGCTTTACAACGCCTTAAATTACTTGGGCGAGATTACGGGCGAGACAACTTCTGAAGATATCCTTTCGCAGATTTTTTCGACTTTCTGTATCGGAAAATAAGTCGCAGTAATCATTCAGCACGAGAGCAATATTAAATCATCGTCTTTCCACTTTCTCTTTGTATATTCTCCGCATCGGCGTTAGTGAAAATTTTTTATCAGCTCTCGCCTCAAACGCATACAGATGTCCGCAACAGAGAATCAGATTCAAGGCTCGACGGTTGACAGAGCGGCTGCGCAAAGGTTTGGTCGTGCGGCTCGCATCGCGCTGCTCATCATCATCGGCCTTTATGCGGCGGCGCGGTTTTGGCGTTTGACTGCTTCGTGTCTGTGGTTTGATGAACTCTTTAGCGTCCACGCCGCGCGTCATGCGTGGGGCGACCTTTTAGGTTTTGTCGCCGCAGACGTAATTCATCCGCCGCTCTTTTATGCGCTTTTGAAGATCTGGATTGCGCTTGGCGGCGAGACGCTTCTCTGGCTGCGCTCGTTTGCCGTCCTCGTTTCGCTGGCGTGCATCATCCCTTTTCTTTTGCTTTGTCGTGAGTTGCGTCTGAAGGCCGTTGAGACAAACCTTGCGCTGCTTTTGATGGCGGCGAGCGGTTATCTCATCAAGTATGCGCAGGAAGTGCGGATGTATAGTCTGATGCTTCTGCTCGCGCTTTTTTCGCTGTGGCTTTTCGTCAGATTGCTGCGCGCCGCAGATGCGAAAGTAAGGGGCGTGCTGTTTGCGCTCTTTGCCGTCAATCTGCTGCTCGTTTACACGCATTATTATGGATGGCTTGTCGTTGCGACGCAGTTTCTTTTCGTCGTTGCAACGCGCCGTCGTCTGCTGCTTCGCTTCTTCTTGACAACAGTGCTGCTCGTCGTCTGTTTTGCGCCCTGGCTCTATGCGCTTGCCGTCAGCCGCGACGCGCAGGGGCGCGGCATCGAACAGAATCTCGGTTGGGTTGCACGTCCTTCGCCTCTGGATGCTGCGCGCTTTGTCTCGCTTCTGCATGAGCCTTTCTACTTTCGACAAAGCTCGAACGAGCCGGTCTATTTGCGTTGGAGCGAATGGGCCGTCGTCGTCTTCATCATCCCCGCGATGTTGTTTGCGCTGAGAGTTTTTAAGAGAGACGAGGACGCACGCCAAGAGAGAGAGCTTTTTTTGTTGCTGCTCGCACACTCTTTCACGCCCGTTGCACTAGCGTTTGTGGCGAGCCGTGTGCTTCCGCAATCGGTGTGGGGCACGCGCCATCTCATCATCGCCGCCGCACCCATGCTTTTGCTCTCAGGCGTTGCGC
>CBDUCU010000005.1:0-22881 GCA_965365725.1 uncultured bacterium
AACCGCGCCGCGGGGTCCTTCTCCAGGCAGTGCAGCACGAGTCGTTCGAGCGCGGGTGAAATCGCGCCGTTCGACTCAGACAGGGCGGGCGGGTCTTCCTTCAGGATCGCACTCAGTGTGTCCGCCGCCGACTCGCCGCGAAAAGCGCGGCGACCCGCGAGCATCTCGTAGAGGACGGCCCCGTAAGAGAAGATGTCGGCGCGGTGATCCACCTTCTGACCGCGCACCTGCTCGGGCGCCATGTAACCGACCGTCCCCATCACCGTGCCGGGGTCCGTGTCCAAGCGCCGCGTTGGAATCTCCGTCTGTGTCTGCTGCCCGTCCCCGTGCGCCAGCTTCGCCAGCCCGAAGTCCAGAATCTTTGCGCGCCCGTCCGAAGTGATGAAGATATTCTCGGGCTTGAGGTCGCGGTGGACGATTCCGCGCTCGTGTGCGGCGGCAAGGCCGCGCGCGATCTGCGACGCGTAGTCGACGGCCTTGCGCTGCGAGAGCGACGCGCCTCGCAGCTTCTCGCGCAGAGTCTCGCCTTCGAGCAGCTCGGAGACGACGAAGGGCGCGCCGTCGTGCTGCCCGACATCGTGGACGGCGAGGACGTTCGGGTGGTTGAGCGCGCCGGCGGCGCAGGCCTCCTGCTCAAAGCGTGCGAGCCGCTCGGCATCTGCCGAGAACTGCGCGGGCAGCACTTTGATCGCCACGTCGCGCCCGATCTTCGGGTCGCGCGCACGATAGACCTCACCCATCCCACCCTCGCCCAGCAAGTGTTGGATCTCGTAGCGACCGAGACGTGTAGAAGGGGATAAGGGCATCTCTGTACAAGCGGTCGAGGCGCGATTTGTTTCCGAATGACTCTATTACAGCGTCGCCAAAATTAAAAGAGCTCTACATTCAGAACTGCTATAACGAGCGGCACGTCAGTCGCCACTCTGCTTGCAGACGCATCGGCCATCAGCCTCTGTCACTTGCGTCTCGCACTCTGCGCTATCACACCGATTGTTAAGACGGGAGCATGACAGGTAACGTGTCTGCGCTGGCAAAAATGATGGCAAGTTACATCGTTGAGAAAAAGCCATATTGGACAGTTAGAAGTTAAGAATGCAATGCTGTAGAAAGAGTTCGCTAAAAGACTCAAATACAGGTTTGTCACGAGCATCGAAAAATGACGACGACGGAACAACCAGAGGCGCTGTTAAGCAGGACTAAAATCGAGGTTGCGCCCGACACGTTTGTCATTGTCGGGATGCGACACGAAGATTGGCGAAGGCTGCTCGAAAACCCTGAGCTGAGTCCGCGCGCAGAAGCAAACTTTATGCTTTTGCGTGATCGATTTGAAGTGACGCTGTTGCTTGATGAGACGGATTGGCGCGTGATGCGACACGCCGTGCGGGAGGCGCGCGTCGAGGAAAATTTTCGTCTTCTGACGCTTAACGTCGAGCTTAAATGGAGCGTCGTCGGGTTTCTCGCGCACGTCGCTGCTATTCTCGCCGCCGAAGGAATCTCGGTCGGCGCGCTCTCAGCCTTTTCGCGCGATCATCTGCTCATCAAAGAGCAAGACCTCGGCAAAGCGCTCAAGGCTTTGAGCCCGCATGTTGAAGAGTTGTGTTAGGGTTTTGTCCGTCGTCGGTCGTCCGTCGTCGGTTGTAATCCTTAAATCGCGTTGAGCTTGGCACTAGGAGAAATCTGTTTGGACAATACAAACAACCGACGACGGACGACCGACGACGGACAGTTTTTATGAACTACGACTGGTCAAAACAGATCGTTCTGATAACGGGCGCGTCGAGCGGGATCGGGCGCGCGCTGGCGTTGGATTTGGGGCGGCGCGGCGCGGCGGTCGGATTGATTGCGCGGCGCGAGGCCGAGTTGATAGGAGTCGCAGAGGAGGTTGAGCGGGCGGGTGGGCGCGCGCTTGTTCTAAGGGCGGACGTGCGCAGCGCTGATGAAATAAATCATGCGGTCAGGCGTATGCAGGAGCTCTGGGGGCGCGTGGACGTGCTCGTTGCTAATGCGGGTATTGCGACCGTGCAGGGCTCGTCAGTTTTGCGCGCTGGAGATGTGAGCGATTTGATAACTATCAATTTTATCGGCGCGTCTAATAGCGTCGCAGCAGTTTTGCCCGGCATGCTCGAACGCAAACAAGGTCACCTCGTCGCTATTTCAAGTCTCGCTGCTTACAGAGGCTTGCCGAAGTCTGCGGCATACAGTGCGAGCAAGGCCGCGATGTCAACTTTCTTCGAATCGTTGCGCGTCGATCTGGCAAAGAGTGGAATCAAGGTGACGGTCATACACCCCGGCTTTATTCGCACGCCGCTTACTTCGGGGCGCAAAAAGCTGCCCTTTCTTGTCGAGGTCGACGAAGCCGCACGCAAGATGATCCGCGCCATCGAGCAGGGACGAAAGACCTATGCGTTTCCCTGGCAGCTTGCCGGTTTTGCGCGTCTGGCGCGGTTTATGCCGACTTCGCTCTACGACCGGCTGGCTCGCAAGACTTCATTTAGAGAGTAGTTTGCAATCTCATCAAAGGACAGGGGCTAATAGCTGAAAGCTGACCGCGCAATATGAGTTTACTTCAGGCAATCATCCTCGGAATCGTGCAAGGGTTGACCGAGTTCATTCCCATTAGCTCGACAGCGCATCTGATTTTTGCGAGCCGTTTGACAGACCTCTATGCAAACGAAGCGCTGCGTGCTGAAATGACGACGGCCACTATCGCCGTCATCCAATTGGGAACGCTCGCCGCCGTCTTCGTCTATTTCGCGCGCGACATCTGGGCGATTACGCACGCCTTTATCCGCGATCACGTCGCGCTGCTCAGGCGCGGAAGCGGTGCTCAGAAACAGAGCGAACAAGCGAGGGGTTTTATCGCAAGTCTCTCAAACGAGGCCAGGCTCGGATGGCTGATCATCGTCGGGTCGATTCCCATCGGCACCATCGGGCTTTTGCTCAAAGAGCAGATCGAAGGGCCGCTGACAAAAAATCTCTGGCTGATTGCAACGATGATGATCGTGGTCGCGCTTCTACTGGTGGCTGCGGAAAAGTTTGGTGCGCGTCGGAAAGAGATGGAGGATCTGGGTTTCGGCGATGCGCTCGCGGTCGGCTTTGCGCAGGTGCTGTCGCTTGTACCGGGTGCGAGCCGTTCAGGCTCGACCATCATGGGCGGACTCTTCGCAGGCGAGAAGCGCGAAACGGCTGCGCGTTTCTCTTTTCTGCTTTCGATTCCGGCCATCACCGCGAGCGGGTTGCTCGAACTCCGCGAAGCGATGGAAAAACTTCATCCGGAGAGCGCGCTTCCGCTCATAGTCGCCACCATCGTCTCTGGCCTTGTCGGGTATGCTTCGATCTGGTTTCTCCTGCGTTTTCTACGCACACATTCGACCAACGTCTTTATCATTTATCGTCTCGTCGTCGGCGCGGCCATTCTCATTCTGCTGGTGAGCGGGACGCTCACAGCGACCGACGAGGCGCGCTTCTCGTCCCCGCAATCTTTGGCCTCACAAACTCATCCTCCGCGCTCGCAGTGAAGCGTGCGTTCGGTTAAACTTGACGCTAGCCCCTTCCTCGATCTTGATGAATTTTTCCAGAGGGCGGTGTGTACTCAAATGAACGACACAAACGGCGATCCGGCTTCCCCTTCGCAGCGTCCGCGCAGCCCGCGCGTGCCCGTCAATTTCACGGTCGAGCTTGAGGGCAAAACAGATTCCGGCGAGCCTTTTCAGGTGAAGGCCGAGGCCGTGCGCGTGAGTCGCGGCGGAGCCACGTTAATTACAGAAGTTCGCTTGCAAACAGGCATGATCGTACGTCTCACGCCTCCTTTCGGACGCTCGCTCGAAGCTGAAGTCAACGGCGTATGGGTTGATGAGACGGACAATCGGCAGCACATCGGCGTTAAGCTGCTTAACGAAAACGGTTGGTTTGCGGAGTGAGAATGCAGACGAAGACTGCGACGCAAAATCATGGCGCGCGTTGGACTGTTCGCGTCGGAGACGACGAGGCCGCAAACCTGTTGGCACGCCGTCTCAATCTCTCGCACGTCGTCGCTTCTGTGCTCGCCGCGCGCGGCATCTGTGATGAGGCGGCAGCAAGCGCTCTTCTCAAACCTTCTTTTGAACAACTCCACGACCCCCTCTTGATGCTCGGCATGGAGAGAGCCGCACAACGCGTTTTGCGCGCCATCGATGCGGGCGAGAAGATTCTGATCTACGGCGACTATGACGTTGATGGGACGACAGGCACGGTCGTCCTGCGTCGTGCGCTGCAAGTGCTCGGCGCACAGACTGGTTTTCACGTCCCGCATCGCTTTACGGAAGGCTACGGCATTCGTCAAAACGTACTGGAGCGCGCGCATGCAGAAGGCTACGGGCTTGTCATCAGCGTCGATTGCGGCATCCGCGCGCATGAGCCGCTCGAATGGGCCAAGCGCGTAGGGCTGGATGTGATTGTGACCGACCATCACCTTCCAGATGCGGACGAGGGCGCGCCGCCCGCCTACGCCGTTCTTAATCCGAATCAACATGGATGCACGTATCCAGATAAAAATCTGGCTGGCGTCGGCGTAGCTTTCAAACTTGCGCATGCGCTTTTTCGCTCGCGCGGGCGCGAACACCTGGTCGAAGGTTTTTTGAAAGTGGTGGCTATCGGGACGGTCGCCGACGTGGCGCAGTTGACGGGAGAAAATCGCTCAATCGTCGCACTCGGTTTGGCGGGCATTCATCGCGCCACCAATCAAGGGTTGCGAGCGCTGCTCAAAGTTGCAGGATGCGGCGAAGGTAAAGCCATGCGTGCTTCCGATCTCGGCTTTCGCGTCGGCCCGCGAATCAACGCGGCTGGACGAATGGACGCTGCGCGTGCCGTTGTCGAGTTGTTTGAAACGTCCGACCCGCAAGAGGCGCAAAGGCTCGCCGAACACCTGGACGCGCGCAACCGTGAACGACAGACGATGCAAAAGCTCATCACGGAGCGTGCGCTGGCCGAGCTTGAATTAAACGGCTCGGTGGATGCGCCCGTTGCCATTGTCGCAGGCGACGGCTGGCATCGAGGGGTCATCGGACTCGCCGCTTCAAAAATCTGCGAGCGTCTCAATCGTCCCTCCATCGTCATCTCCTTCGACGAGCAAGGCATCGGGCACGGCTCCGCAAGAAGCACAGACAATTATCATCTGCTCGACGGGCTGACCACTTGCGCCGATCTGTTTGAAGGTTTTGGCGGCCACGCGCATGCGGCGGGACTCGCCATCCGACGCGAAAATCTCGATGAGCTTCGCCGCCGCCTGTCCGAGCACGCTGCACGGAATATCTCTGCGCAGCAACTGATTCCTTCAGTCGGGATTGACGCTGAGCTTAATGCTGAAACGCTCTCGCTCGAACTTTGCGAAGAATTGGGCGCGCTCGAACCGTTCGGCGCAGGCTGGCCGCAACCCGTCTTTGTCGCGCGCCGGCTGCGCGTTGTCGGTGAGGCGCGCGTTGTCAAAGAACGACATTTGAAGTTTGCGGTTGCGGGCTCGGATGGGCGCGTACACGATTGCATCTGGTGGAGCGGCGCTGAAAGAAATACAGCAACGCTTCGCTCGGGCGACAGCATCGAACTCGCGTTCACGCTCGAATCGAATACCTGGCGCGACCAGACGCGCTTGCATCTGTGCGTGCAAGACATAAGAAAAGTGATGAGTGATGGGTAATGAATGATGAGTTGGGTTGAATCGATTGCTCGGTCGAAAGATTAGATCAATCCCAAATCGTCATTCATTACTCATCACTAAGTTGAGAGATGCAGGAAATCAGACGGCGAAAAGTAACGGCATTGGGTTTGCGCGCGCATGCGCCGGTTGTGGTGCGCGTGCTGTCGGTCGTCGTCATCATCGGCGGCATTCTTCTCGCCGTTGTCTCCTATTACCGCACGCGGCCCGTGCCTGAATTCAGGATGCGAGGCGGCCCGGCGGAATTGTCTAAGGAGGTTGTCAGCGAGCTTGAGAATTATGAGCATCGTGAGATGAAAGATAATCGTCTGCTGATGCTGCTTCGCGCCGATAAACAGATTACATATTCCGACGGTCATCACGAGCTTGAGAACGTCAATCTTGAATACTATCCGGAGAACAGTCCCCGCCCCGATAAGGTTACTGCCAAGCGCACCATCGTCACCGACGCAAACATGCGCGTCTATTTTACAGGCGACGTAAATATAGAGACGCGTGACCAGTTAAAGGCCAAGACCGAAGCCATCAATTACGACATCCGCAACGAGATAGGAACGGCCGATGTGCCTTTGAGCTTTGAGCGTGAAAACGTTCGTGGTCGCGCCGATGCTGCGACGCTTGATGCGAAGAACAAGAAGATCGAGCTGCGCGGTGGAGTCGAGATCGTCGTCGAGCCGGGCGCAGAGAAAAGCGGCGCGCCCTTGAAAGCAGACTTGCGCGGAAAGCCCGTCACCGTGCGTTCGGCACAGGCCACCTTCGATCAAAAAATCTTGCAGCTGACCTTCTCGGGCGATGCCATTGCCGAACAAGAGCGAGACGTTTTTAGCGGCGACCATCTCGATGGGTTTCTCAATGATAAGAAACAACTCGAACGCATCGAGGCGCGCGGCCATTCATATTTGCGCTCGATGAGCGAAGGACATGCGGCTGAGCTGAGCGCCGACAACATGGATTTTCACTTCGACGCGGAGCAGAAGATCAAACACGCTAAAACGCTCGGCAATAGTCGGGGGCGAAGTCTCGACGCAGATGCTGAAGTGCAATTCAGCACGCCCGGCGATATGTTTGCTGACTTTACGACGCAAGCAGGACAAAGCGTTATTAAAGAGCTGCGCATTCACAGTCGGCCCGTCGTCACGCTCTCCGCTCCCAAGTCGCGCACGGGTGATCCGAAGGCTGCCAATAAACGTCTGACCGCCGACACGGTTCGTCTTTTCTGGCGCGTTACGGGCCGCGACCTCGAACGCGCCGAAGCCGAGGGCAACGCCGAAGTTCTCATCGAGCCTGTCGTTCAGACGGCAGAGTCCGACCGCAAAACTCTTTTCGCGCCGCGTCTCAAATGTGATTTTCTTGAGACGGGAAATCTCGCACGCACTTTTCTCGCCGAGGGCGGGGCAAAGGCCGTCATCGATCCGCTTCAGCCTAATGAGAAGCGCGCCACGCGTACGCTTGTGGCAAACACGATGACGGCGCTGTTTGTCCGTGAGACGCAGGACGTTGAAAAATTCGACGCTGTCGGAGATGCGCGTTTTACAGAGCGCGAACGTACCTTTAACGCACCGCGCATGACGGCAAATTTCGGCCAGCTACAAGCGCTCGAACGCGTCGAAGCGCAGGGCGGCGCGAAGTTTAACGAGCGCGACCGCAACGGACAGTCCGCAACAATGACTTACACTGCGGCTGACGAAATAGTCCGCATGCGCGGCGGCGAGCCGGTGGTGTGGGACGCACGCGCGCGTCTCAAGGCGACCGAGATCGATTCCGACTCGCGCAACAAAATCTCTTACGCGCGCGGGCGCGTGACGACGACCTACTACAGTCAGGAACAGACGGGCGGCGCAGCTCCTTTCAAAAATACAAAGAGTCCTGTCTTTATCGCTTCGTCGCAGGCCGAGTTTCAGCATGAGACCGGAATAGGCGTTTATACGGGCGATGCGCGCGCATGGCAGGATGGCAATTTTATCAAGTCCGAACGCATCGTGCTCAAGCGAGATGAAAAGCGCGTGGATGCTGACGGCAACGTCCAGAGCGCGCTCTATCAGGCGCGCCGCAAGGAGGCAAACGGAACACGCACGGTCGTTCCGGTCTTTGCCACCTCTTCGCGCATGTTTTATGCAGAGCCTGAACGCCTGCTTCATTATGAAGGCAACGTCGATATCAAACAGGGCACGGAGCGCATCACATCGCGCACGGCTGACGTTTATCTGTCGCCGGAAACCTACGAGGCCGAGCGCACCATCGCACAGGGAAACGTCATCGTGACGCAGCCCGGCAAACGCGGCACGGGCGATTGGGCGCAATACACAGCCTCAGACGAATCCGTCGTATTGACGGGCAACCCCGCGCGCGTCGAAGACACAGAGCAGGGAACGTCCGAAGGAAATCGCATGACCGTCTTTCTACGCGAGAATCGCGTCGTCACAGATGCCGGCCCTGCCGGACGACAGTCGCCCGGGCGCGTCCGCTCAACGCACAGGATTAGAAAGCAGTGAAAGATGTAAATCTTTAAACTTGAATCGTCGCTTAGCGATTGCCAGACTTGAAAGTTAAATATAATTTGTAGAATTCATTACGCCGGTTCACCAATCATCCATGCAAGAGACCATCGAAATGGCGAAGCGCGAAGAGCCGGACGCAGAGCGACGGTATGCGGAACGTGCGCCTTCGGCAAATGCTCTGGCTGCTTTCGATTTGGTAAAGTCCTATGGAAAACGGCGCGTGGTTGACGGCGTGGGCCTGCATGTTGAGCAGGGCGAAGTCGTCGGTCTGCTCGGAGCAAATGGCGCTGGAAAGACGACGACTTTCTATATGATGATCGGGCTTGAGCGCCCTGACAGCGGGCGCGTCATGCTCGGACAACGCGATGTCACAAAACTTCCGATGTATCTGCGCGCGAGGATGGGAGTCGGATATCTGCCGCAAGAGCCTTCGATCTTTAGAAAGATGTCGGTCGAGCAAAACATACTCGCGGTTTTAGAAAACATGGGTCTGCGAAGGCGCGAGCAGTTAAAAAGGGTCGAAGAGCTTCTGGCCGAGTTCGGTATCGCACACGTTCGGCGCACGCGTGGCGACATGCTTTCGGGCGGCGAGCGGCGGCGCACTGAGATTGCCCGCGCGCTCGCCACCGAGCCGCAGTTCATTCTGCTCGACGAGCCGTTTGCCGGGATCGATCCAAAGGCAGTTGACGACATCCAGAATATGATCCTCTATTTACGAAATCGCGGCATCGGCATCCTGATTACTGACCACAATGTACGCGAGACGCTTGGCGTTACCGACCGCGCCTATATTATGGCCGAAGGCAAAATCTTCCGCGCCGGTGCGCCGCTCGAACTAACCGAAGATCCAGAAGTTCGCCGTCTCTATCTCGGCGAAAAATTTCGTATGTGAGCATATTCACGTCGCCGCCGTAAAATCGGTTATAATCTCCCCGTGCCGCCACCTTGCGGCGAACAATAATTCTCGAAGCGTGACAGCGATCTACTTTCAGCAGTCCGATATGCTGAAGGCCAAAGACCGAACAGCTATATTTAATGTCCGTCAAGCTCACAACAAATCTTTCTCAGCGACTTGTGCTCACACCGCAGTTGCGCCAGCGCATCGAGATGCTGCAGATGACTTCGCTCGAATTGGGCGATTTGATTCAACAGCAGCTTCTCGAAAACCCGATTCTCGAAGAGGTGCAGACGCAGGACGAGAGGCGCGAGCTTGAGAAAGAGATTCTCGATCAACTGACCGGCTCTGATCCGGAGCTTGGCCCCGGCGGGCTGGAAGGAGTTGCCTCTGATTCTCTGGTCGCTCCCTCCGCCAATGGAACGGGCGAGATTGCACAGCTTCCCGACGAAGGATTTAACGAGGCGACGGTCGGCGAAGCCTCAACTCTTGCAGAGAGCGGAGATGAGTTTGAGCCTGAAGACCGTCCTGCTGACGCTTTTGAAGAGATAGATTTCGGACGCGAGTTTCAAGAGTATCTCGATCCCGGTTACAAGACGCAGGAGTTTGAATACAAAGAAGACGCTCCAACCTTCGAGCAATTTCTGACGCGCGCTCCGTCTCTCTCGGAACACCTCACGTGGCAGCTGCATATCAACAATATCGCTGAAGAGCTTGTGCCGGTCGCTGAGTGCGTCATTGGCAACCTCGACGGCAACGGTCGTCTCAATGCGACTAACGAGGAGATTTCGGCGCTCGGCAATTGGGACGTTGAAACTGTCGAGAACGCGCGTCAGGCCGTGATGCAGCTTGATCCGGTCGGTTGCGGCGCGCGCGACGTGCGCGAGTGCCTTCTGGTGCAGCTCGCAACGCGCGGAAAGATGGAGTGCGCTCGCGGCGAAGAGAACTGCATTGCCGACCGTCTCATCAGCGAGCATTCGCTTGTCGATCTGCAACAGCACAAGCTGCCCAATCTCTCAAAACAGATCAATGTGCCCGTCGAAGAGCTTGTCCGGGAACTCTCGCATATACGCATGCTCGACCCTTATCCGGGGCGCGGCTATTCGTCTGAAGAGCCTGTGCTGATTGTTCCCGAAGTCTTTATCGAAAAGATTGACGACGAGTATGAGATTTATTTTGCAGACGACGGCGGCCCGCGTCTGCGGATTAGTCAGAGCTATCAACAGATGCTCGGTCGGCAGGAGACGTCGAAAGAGACGCGCGATTTTATCAAAGAGAAGATGCGCTCGGCGGTCGATCTGCTGAGAAACATCGAGCACCGGCGGCAAACCATCTTCCGCGTCGTCGAATGCATCGTGCGCAAGCAGCGCGAATTTCTCGACAAGGGCGTGCAATTCATCAAGCCGATGATGCTCAAAGACATTGCCGAAGAGACGGGGATGCATCTTTCGACCATCTCGCGCGTCGTCAATCGTAAGTATGCGCACACGCCGCAGGGCGTCATCGAGCTGCGCCGCTTCTTTACCGAAGGGATGGTCAACGAAGAGGGCGAAGAAGTCTCGACGCGCATCATCAAGCTTCGCATCAAAAAACTGATTGAGGAAGAGGACGGAAAAAATCCGATCACGGACGATCAAATCGTCAAGATTTTATTTAAGGAAGGCATCAAGCTGTCGCGTCGCACCGTTGCCAAATACCGCGACCAGATGCAGATTCCCGGCTCACGCGAGCGCAAGGCGGTGATTTAATTCGTCAGTAGTCGGTTGCCCGTTGTTGTTGAAACGCGTCTTGAATTTTTTCAGCGCAATCGACAAGCGACCTAACACAAAACAACCGACAAAGGACAAATAGCCCGCTTTATTTGACGCTCGCAGCTTTCAAGTTTAAGCATTATCAACTCAGCAGGAGCCGGCGTTTGAGGGAGCCACAAACTCCCTTTGTCTGCCTGCCGCGCAGCACGACCGGCGAAAGGAGAGGCACTGATGAAGTTTGAGTACACGGGCCGACACGTTGAGGTGACACCGGCCATTCGTCGCCACGTCGAGGAGCATTTTGGAAAGCTTGAACAGCTTTTCGAGAATTCCACAACAGTTGTTGCACACGTCATTATCGACGTTATTAAAAATCGCCATATCGCCGAAATCCTCCTCCACTGGCGCGAGCACACTTTGACGGCCAGTGACACAAACGCCGATATGTATCAGGCGCTCACGCGTTGCATCGATAAAATTGAGAAGCAGGCCGTGCGTCTGAAGAAGAAGATCATTGAGCGTCGCCAGAATGCGACACCGCTTTCCGCGCTCGCGCCCGAGACCGATGGGGGCGGCGGTAGCGCTTCCGACAATGCGTCTGCGGCAGGGCCGCGCATCATCAATGCCCGTCGCTACCGCGTCAAGCCAATGACCGCCGAAGAAGCCATGCTTGCTTTGACCGAAGACGCAAACCAATTTCTCGTCTTCCGCGATGCTGACACGAACGGCCTCAGCGTGATCTACAAACGCAAGGATGGCAACTTCGGTCTGATTCAACCATGAAAGCCAACAGCTATTAGCTGTTAGCTATTGGCTGTTAGCTTTTTTGTTCGCTTGATGAATTGGAATTTTTCCAAATATCTTTCCAACATCGCACCGAACAAACAGCGAACAACTGAATCCCGAAAACGAACGATAAAGCTATTAGCTAACAGCTAACAGCTAATAGCTAATAGCTTATTTGAAAGGAGCTTATCCAAAGTGTTGAAAAGAATTTCTCTGGCTCTGATATTGACGTGGGTTTTGGTCGCGGCTCCGGTCGAAGCGGCAACGACGAAGTTTGAATTAGATGCTGCACACTCAAACATCGGTTTTTCGATTCCCATCGCGGGCGGTCTTTCACACGTACGCGGTAAGTTTACCGACTTTACCGCGACAATCGTCTATGACGACAAAGACATAACCAAATCATCCGTCAGGGCCGTCATCAAAGCCGCCAGCATCGACACAGGCATTGAAAGACGCGACGCGCATCTGCGCAACCCCGATTTTTTTGAGGTTGAAAAATATCCCGAGATAACTTTTGAGAGCAAACGCATCGAAAAAAAGGGCAAGGGATTTATCGCGCACGGCGCTTTTACGATGCACGGCGTGACCAAAGAGATTGCGCTGCCGTTTACCATCAACGGCATCAAGCGCGACGACAAGACGGGCAAGACCACTCTCGGCGTAACGGCGCGAACAACGATCAATCGTAAAGATTTCGGGATCAATTTTGCGCGCCCCGACAATCCTGATTTTCTCGGCGACATGGTTGAAATCGAACTCAACCTCATCACCCGTGCGGCAAGCCCACAGTAGCGGGAAACGATCAACGACGAACGCGAAACGATGAATCAAAGAAGGCTTGCTGCTTATTCATCATTCATCGTTTCGCATTCGTCGGTATTTTTGTCTCAATGTCTGATGAAACGGTCGAGCGCCGGACTGTAAGCGTGAGCGAGTTCGTCGCGGCTGCGCCCGCGCTGCTTGAGCTAAAAATCATTGCCGGAAGCGAAGGCGCAAAATTACGTCATCTCGATTCAGCGCGCATCCAAAAACTCGGTCTCGCGCTCGCCGGCTTTACACACTACATCCATCCGGGGCGCGTCCAGATCATCGGCCAAAGCGAGATTCAATTTCTCAGCCAGCTCACACCCACGCGCCGACGCGAAGCCGTCGCCAATCTTGAGCTTGAAAAAATCAGTTGCATCCTCTTAACAAAAAAGCTTGCGGCCCCCGCCGAGCTTTTAGAAGCCGCAGAGACCTCTGGGCTGCCGCTCGTGCAGACGGCGCTCGTCAGCTCCGCCGCCATTGCGAGCGTCACCGATTATCTTGAAGAGTTGCTTGCGCCGCGCGAAATCCGGCATGGCGTTTTGATGGAGATTCTCGGTCTCGGCGTGCTTATCGAAGGCCCTTCGGGAGTAGGTAAATCCGAATGCGCGCTCGACCTTATCATGCGCGGACACCGGCTCGTCGCAGATGATTCGGTCGAAGTCAGAAGGACAGGGCGCGATACGCTTCGCGGGTCAGTGCCTGAAATTCTGTCCGACCTGATCGAGATACGCGGTCTCGGCATCATCAACGTACGCGATCTGTTTGGGGTTTCGGCTGTCGGCGGCCCGGTCAACGTCGGGCTTTCAATTATGCTCGAACGTTGGCAGGACGCGAGAGAGGTTGAGCGGCTCGGTCTTGATGCGCAGACGGTGGAGATTCTGGGTGCGAAAGTGGCGAGCGCTTTGATTCCCGTCAGCCCGGGCAGAAATCTTTCGACGCTTGTCGAGACAGCAGTGCGCGTTCATCTTCTACGCATGCGCGGCTACAATGCCGCAAGCGATTTTGTCGAACGCCATAATGAAGCTTTATTGCCGCCTGAAGGCAACGCCGGTGAGATGGTTGATGGATCGGAACCAGAGGGTGCGAAGCAGGAAAATTGATGGCAACAAAAAAGAACGGACGAAAAAATGGCGCGGCAAATAGCGGCGCTCCCGACATCGTCGTCATCACGGGTCTGAGCGGGTCTGGAATGTCTTCTGCCACAAATGCCTTTGAAGACCTCGGCTACTTTTGCGTTGATAATCTGCCGCTCACTTTGTTGCCGACCTTTACACGTCTCGTGCTTGAAGACGACACAGCGCGCCCGCATATCGAGCGGGCCGCGCTTGTTATGAACATCCGCGAGGGTCAATTCTTAAGCGACTTTCCCGGTCGTCTCAAAGCCCTGCGCCGAAGCGGCTTAAATGTCTTTGTCATATTCCTCGAAGCCTCGGACGAGGTTTTACAGCGTCGCTTTAGCGAAACGCGCCGCCCTCATCCCTTCAGTACGGGCGACGGCCTGCTCTCCTCGATTCAAAACGAGCGCAAGGCAATGGAAGAGATTCGCTCGCTGGCAGACCTCATCATCGACACTTCAGAGCACAACGTGCACACGCTTCGCCGTCTGCTCGTCGAGAGATTTAGTCCCAACAGCGAGGGCACGCCGATGCGCGTCCAATTTATCAGTTTTGGACATAAGTACGGCACGCCGCGCGATCTCGATCTACTGTTGGACGTACGCCATCTGCCAAACCCACATTTCGT
Source organism: uncultured bacterium (assembly GCA_965365725.1). Taxonomy (GTDB): domain Bacteria; phylum Acidobacteriota; class Blastocatellia; order Pyrinomonadales; family Pyrinomonadaceae; genus DASQDT01. The sequence goes on from CBDUCU010000005.1 coordinate 14,173, forward strand.
TCCGGAGCTGCATCGCCTCTCCGGCCATAACAAAGAGGTCGTCAAGTATCTCAACGCGAGCGAAGAGGTGCGAGAGACGCTCAGACGTTTCAGCGAGATGCTCGAATATCTTCTGCCGCTTTACCGGCGCGAGGGCAAATCATATCTGAATGTCGGTATTGGATGTACGGGTGGGCGGCATCGCTCGGTGATGGTGGCAAATGCACTTGCGCGGGGTATGCATCGCGCCGGTTTCGATGCTTCCGCCGCTCACCGCGACGTAAACAAAGTCAATAAACGTAGCGCGGCAAAGAAGAATTGAGCGCCATCTCATTTCAGCAAAGCGTTGTACATAAGATGAAAGAAGGGAGCTTGAGTGATGGTCGAGACAGCGAGAGACGAGCCGGGAAACAGTGCGCAGCAGGGCGGGCGCGTTGCAGGCGTGCTCGTCACGCATGGTCGGCTGGCAAATGAGCTGCTTGCGGCAGCCGAAACTATCGTCGGAGCCGTCAAACACATCACGGCGGTCTCCATCGGCTGGCACGACGACGTTGACGCTGCCAGCGACGAGATCGAACGCGCCATCACACGCGTCTCTGAAGGGCGCGGCGTTTTGCTGTTGACCGATATGTTTGGCGGCACACCTACAAACATCGCTTCGATGTTTATCAAAGAGGGCGAAGTGGAGGTGCTGACGGGCGTTAATTTACCGATGGTCATCAAGCTCGCTACGCAGGGGGCGGAGGAATCGCTCTCCGAGATTGCAAAAAAAATACGCGACCAGGGGCGCGAAGGAATCTATTTGACGGGCGATCTATTTTCAGGAAAACAGACTGCTTGAGAGCGTCTATTACAATTGTCGATTGTGAAGAGCTTTTGCTTGCTTCGCACATTCAAGTAAGCGTTAATCAAATAACTGACAACCAATTTCCTTATGCAAGAATGTCGCATCACAATCGTCAACCGTTTAGGCTTACACGCGCGTGCGGCTGCGCGACTAGTACGCGCGGCTTGTAGCTTCAAAAGTGAATTGCGGATTGAAAGAGCCGACCGAAGCGCGACGGCTGATGCAAAATCTATCCTCAGCGTCTTGATGCTCGCAGCCTCGCGCGGCACGCATCTGCGGATAACGGCTGAAGGAGATGACGAGGTCGAAGCGTTAAAGAGCCTTTCCGAAATGATCAGCGAAGGGTTCGGAGAAAACGAAGAGGAGCAACGACCGGCCTAGGCGGGCGCGGGCGTTGAAGCGAGAGATTTGAGCCGGAGGAGAAAAAGAGAAAAGTTTGAACTGAGTCTGCGCGGCGTGGCCGTGAGCGAAGGCATCGGCATGGGCCGCGTCCTTCGGATTCACACGGGCGCGCGCCAGCCCGTCTTCAAGGCCTCGCTCGAAGAGGGCGAGGAAATTGAGCGCGAGGCGCGTCGGTTTCGCGCGGCTGTCCGGCTCTCACGCCGACAGTTGTTGTCAATCAAGCGGCGCGCCGAACGCGCGCTTGGTCTCGACCATGCATATATCTTTGACGCGCATTTGTTGATGCTCGAAGACAGAAAGCTGCTCGACGAGGTGGAAAGCCATATCCGCGCCGAGCACGTCAATGCAGAATGGGCTGTGAAGGTCGTCACAGATCGTCTGCTCGATGTGTATGCTGCAATCAAAGACGACTATCTGCGCGAGCGCAGTACGGATATTGAAGACGTGGCCCGACGCATTCTCGTCGCGCTCAGCGGAGAGAGCGGCCCCGTCCATAAAATGACGGAAGATGCCGTCATCGTGGCTGAAGAATTGATGCCCTCGACAGTCGCCGAGCTTGACCTAACGCGCGTACGCGGAATTGCAACCGACGGCGGCGGCTGGACTTCGCACACGGCAATCATCGCGCGTGGGTTGGGCATACCTGCGATTGTCGGATTGCGCGATCTCTATCGTCGAGCGCGAACGGGAGACGAAATCGTTCTTGACGCTGAGAAGGGCGAGATAGTTCTGCATCCTTCGGTGGCAACGGCTCAGTTCTACGCGTTTCAGAAAAAGACGCTCCCGCAGATGAGCGCGCCTGTTGGTGGAAACGGCGCGCGCAACGAGCCGCTCAGAACGGCGGACGGTGTGGAGATCGTCTTACGAGCCAACGTCGAGTTGCCCGCAGAGTTTGAAGGTGTTCGAAAGTTTGGCGCGCGCGGCATCGGTCTCTATCGTTCGGAATTTTTGATGACGCAGCGAGGCGAGATGCCCGACGAGCAGGAGCAATTTCTTGCTTATCAGGAGATCGCAAAACTTGGGGGCGCAGACGGAGCAACCGTGCGTTTATTTGATCTCGGCGGCGACAAATCCACATCGGATTTTGGTTCTGCCGACGAACGCAACCCGGCGCTTGGACTTCGCGCGATTCGTTTCTGTCTGCGTAATGAAAGCCTGCTTCGCACGCAGGTGCGCGCCGTGCTGCGCGCCGCCGCAAGCGGCAAACTCGATCTTGTGCTGCCGATGATCTCGGACGTGACGGATGTGCGACGAGCCAAGAAAATTATTGAAGAAGAACGCGCGCGTCTAAAGCAAGAAGGACATGAATGCGGGAACGTGAGCATCGGCGCAATGATCGAAGTCCCGTCTGCCGTGATGGTTGCTGAGATTCTCGCACGCGAAGTCGATTTTTTTAGTTTAGGAACAAACGATCTTGTGCAATACACGCTCGCCGTTGATCGTGTCAACGAAGAGGTTGCGGACTGGTTTCGCTCGCTTCATCCGGCGGTTCTACAGTCGGTTCGACTCACCTTGCGCGCTGCCGAAAATGCCGGCATACCGGCTGTTGTTTGCGGTGAAATGGCTGCCGCCCCTGCCTATGCCGCAATTCTCGTCGGTCTCGGCGCACGCGAGCTGAGCATGACGGCTTCGGCAATTCCACGCGTGCAGCGCACCTTGTCGGGTATTGAAGCGGCGAGGGTTGCAGAGGTAGCCGTTGAGTGTCTAGGGTGTGCAACGGCGGATGAATCCGAGGAGGTTGTGCGAAAAGGGTTAAACTCTCGCTGGCCGCACCTTTTTACGCCGGAAATCTTGCCTGCCTCGAAGGTAGAAGGGTAGAATCCAAAGCGCATGGGATTTGATGATTCCGTGTACGCGAAACGCGCATGGCTGCGCCGTGCTGAAAACTTACAAGCCGCACCCACAAAATCTTTCCGCGTTCATCACCAATGTCTTCTGCGAATCAGCAACGTTTGGACATTTATTCTATAAGAACTGGAGGGTCGTTTGCGTCCCTTCACTTCGTGAGTTTTTGACAGATGGGGAGGACGGCGCGTTTGCACGCAAATGCCCTGCGTCGCGCGTCGAAAAATTGAATGAAAAAGAAGTGCCTTGTGAGAAGCGTTTTACTGGCTCTCGCCTTGCCAGCCGGCGTAATCCCCGTGCTGGCCGTCAAGCCTTTGCAAGATTCCAACGTGCGCGTTGGGCCAGCCGCCGACGATTCAGCCCCGCAGCCTCTACCCTCTAAAAAAACCGAGCGGAAAAACGACAATTCAGACGCTGGTGAGCCTGCTTCAAACAGAAAAAATCCACGAGATAAAGAAGCACCCAAACGCGAGCCGGTTGCGCAAAATGAAAAGCTTGCCAAAGAACCGGCGATTGTTTCGGCCAGCGTTCCCGCTTCTTCTGTTTCTGATCGCGCGTTGACAACTCCGCCCGCGACGACCGATGCGCCCGTCAAGAAAGGCGAAACCTCGCTCTCTCCGAAAAGCTCGCTTTCGGTTGAGAAGACAGGCACAGAAAATTCTGTAAGCGGAGATTCATCCGCCCGTGAAAAAGGCGCTTCCTTGGCTGCGCCTGCAAACGCCTCAAATGCTTGGACTCCGCCTGCCGCTCCTGCGCCGACATCAATCTACCGCGTGGGCGTGGGCGATGTTCTCGACATCCGTCTCTTCAATCAACCCGCACGTGAATCGACTCTCTTTACAGTGACGGGCGGCGGTCTCATCGAATACGCTCTGGCGGGCGACCCCATCAATGTTGCCGGGATGACGACCGATGAGATCGGCGTGCGTATCGCTTCGGAGTTACGACGGCGCGCCGTTTACGACAAGATTCCACAAATCTTTGTCAGCGTTCGCGAGTATGCGAGCCACGCTGTTTTGGTTAGCGGGCTGGTCAACGATCCCGGCGTAAAGGTTCTCCGTCGTGAAGCAGTTCCGCTCTACGTGATCATCGCAGAGGCCCAGCCCAAGACCGAAGCCGCGCGTGCTCTTGTCATGTCACATGCTACGGGACAGAGCATCTCGGTTGATCTCTCCGACACGCAGGCGCTCAACATGCTCGTCTATCCGAGCGACGTTGTAACAGTCGTCGCACGCCCGCAAGAGTTTTTCTATATCGGCGGCGAAGTGGCCTCGCCGGGTCAGAAAGATTTTCACGCCGGGATGACGCTGACGCAGGCTGTGCTTGCATCGGGCGGGGCGACGCGCGGCGCGAGCGGAGTGGTGCGCGTCTCGCGCCAGGGGAGCGACGGGAGGCTGAATTCGACGCAGTATAGTCTTAATCAGATACAAGAGGGCAAAGTACCCGATCCTTTGCTCAGGGCCGGAGACCGCATCGAGATTGAGAGGAAAAAGTAGGCGCTTTTGACCGAAATTTTCGCGTCAGAGTTTCTTGCCGTGTCTTATGTCGGGATGTATTATCTCGACGGCTGAAACATACGAGCTTTGCGGCGCGCGTCTCCTGCTAAAGAGCGATCAACAATTTCAACCACATCCTAAAATTCACACCTTCCTATCGGAGGAAAACTGTTTTGATTACGCGTAACAAACTCGGCGCGGCGGCGCTTGTCGCGGCGCTTGTCTTCGCACCATTTGCCACAGTCGCAAACGCACACACATTTTCACGCGTCGCTTTTCAAGACGACGGGCCGACTGATGCCGAACAGAGCTTGTTTACGAAGGGGCAAAACCTCTTTATTCAGGGGAATTATGAACAGGCCATTACGGTTCTCAGAGATTTTTTGAAGACCTATCCAAATAGCGTCATCACAGACCTGACGCTGCTCTGGCTGGGCCGCTCATATATGCAGACCGGACAATTGCAAGAAGCAGAGCAAATCGGTCAAAGACTTCGCACCATACGCGATACGCCGTTTGTCGACATCTACGAAAGCGAACTTACGTCTGCGCGGCAAGAGATTGCGAAGCGTCCGGCTGTGTCGAGACCGCAACCAGCAATCAATACGCCTTCAACAACGTCGCCCGCAAAAGTAGCAGCGACGACTCCGACACCTGCGCCTCCGCGACCCGTTGCGACCGAAGCTACGGCTCGCAACTCCGAAGTTCAAACCGCCACCGCAGCGAAAACTCCCGGCCTTGTCCGCAGGAGCGGAGGCAACTCGGAACGCTCGCGCCGCGCAAATCAAACGACGAATCAACAGACTGCATCAACCTCTCCGAGCACAACGCCGCGCAACAACGCTCAAACGCCGAGGCCCACACCTACACCGAGAGTTCCCGAACTCCCACGCGAAACGGCCAATAACGCTTCTCAAGAAGTAGCGCGCGCCAGCGCCAATCCGGTCGTTGCGCAGCCGCCGCGTACAGCCGATGTTGACGGCTCATCAACGGCCTCGCGTCTATCACCTACTACTCTTCCAGCGGCGACTGAACCGGGCGCGACTACGCAGAGCATTAGCATCACGGTCAGACAGGTTCCGAATCTTCAGCTTGCCTTGCGGCGTGCTGCGGTCTCGGCCTCGCCGGGTCAGACCGTGCAGCTTCCTATCGCCGTCACAAACACGGGCAATAAAGAGGATCAATTTCGTCTTGAGACCGATCTGCCCGCAGAATTTCAACCTACTTTTAGCGCAGCACAGGGCGGCGCAGGCACGGAAGTGCCGATTATGATTACGCCGCAGCTTGCACGCGGCGCAAGCTACGACGTTCTTCTCAATCTGCGTATTCCTGACAACGCGGCTGACAACAAACAGATCAGCTTTTTTGTACGCGCCGCATCGCAATCCGATTTTCAGGTCTTCAAAGTCGCCGACGCAGCGCTTGTTGTGGCGGCAGCGTCGCTCGTCGCTTCTAATGATCTTTCGCAAGAGACGGTCATGCCGGGCGAGACCTTTACGCATCACATTGCGATGAAGAATCAGGGGAGCGCAACGGCCAGAGGCTCGCGCGTTGACTTTGTTTTCAATCCTGACTTCGAGCTTGTCAGCGCCAACCCAAGCCCGCTTGTTTACGACCGCGCTTCCCGCACGGCCATCTGGAGTCTCGGCGAAGTGGATTCACGCGCTGGCCGCGACATCACCGTTACTTTGAAGGCCGTCCCCGAAGCTCTGGCCGCGACGCGCTCGGTCGGGCGCGGCACGATGAAGACGCAGAGTTTGACGATCCCTGCTAACTTCGACGGCCCGTCGATATCGGTCGGTAAAGTTCCGCGCGCGCGCATCGACAACGTCTCAACAGGTTTGACGGCTACACCGGGCGATACAATTTATATTCCTTTTGTCGTTCGCAACCCCGGCAATTATCCCGAGAGCTTCGACGTACGCGTTACCGCTCCGGGTGCGCCTGCTGCAACCGTCTTCGCGGACGTAAACGGCGATGGACTTTATCAAACGGGCGAGCCTTCCATTACACAGACCGCGCAGATTGAGCCGCGCGGTGGTCAATACCCAATCCTTCTACGTGTTGACATCCCGCGCTCAACTCCCGACCGACAACAGTTTGCATATAACGTCGTCACACGTGCGGTCGGCGCTAACCGCGTAGCAAGCGAGGCGAGCACGGTTCTCACAGTCGCCACGCCGCGCGTGCGCGTGAGGCCGGAATTGCCGGTCGCTGAAGTTAAACCGGGCGATACGATCTTCTATCGGCTGGTACTCGTCAACGATGGTGCAGGTCTCGCCAAAAATCTTGTGCTCACAGAACAGTTGCCCGAAGCACTCGAATTCGTCTCTTCTGAGCCGGCGCTAAATACTCAGGAAGCCGGCGGATCGCAACGCTTTGTCTGGCGAGTCAACGACCTCGCGCCGGGCGATACGGCGGTTCTCAAAATCGCTGTCCGCATCAAACAGAACATTGCGGCTGACATGACTCTTTCGCCGCGTCACACGCTCAACTATCAGGACAGCAACGGGAACAGCTACAGAGGTCAATGACAAAGCCGCCGGAGCGCGCACCTGTTGGCGCTGTGGTTGAAGAGCCGCTTTCTATTTCAAGCGGCCCTCAATCGCAGCGCCCTTCTTTTTTAAGCGAAAAAGTGCGTGGCAGGCTGATGCGACTGCTCGTTATCAAAGCATCTTGTGAAGCGGCCTTCGTTATCGCGCTTGCCACAGGATTCTACTTTTCTAATTTCTCTTCAAATGTTGAAGGGGGCGTCAAACTTGTTAATGAAAAACAGGCGGAGGTTTGGTTTTCTCATCACGGTAAGTCAGGAGAATATGAAATACAGCTTTTTATCGACGGCCAATTCTCAGCAAGCACAGTTGTTTCACCGCCGCCAAATCACGGAAGCACGAAAGACAGTAAAAATCTAATGCGCACGGTTACATTCTCTCTCGAACCCGCTAGCGAAGGCGAACACGAGGCGCGCGCCTACGTGGTTGAAAAGAGCGGTGAAAGAACTCAAAAGAGCATGCATTTGTTAGGCCGTGCTGTGAGATTTAGAGTTGAAGGTAATGTGCGAAATTGAAGGTTGAATCAAGATGGGCGTGAGGACAATCGAGTACAAAACGCATCGCATACGGATGAATGCAAAGAATGAGAGAAGAAGTGAGCGTCTGCTTGCGTTGTGGGAGATTGTCTCAATCGTCGTTTCAGTTCTTATCGCTGAATGGTTTGTGCTTGCGCTTGCGGGCAATGACCGTCGCTTTATTCTGATCCCCGCAATATTGGCTCTCGCATATATCTTTGCCTCGATGCTGATGCGGGGGGAAAGCCTGCGCGAGTTGGGGTTTCGTCTTGATAATTTCTGGCGCGCTTCGAAACTTCTGCTGCCGCCCACCTTGATCGCCGCACTCCTGATGATTGCAACGGGATGGTTTTTCGGAGCTACGGATTTTGTCAGATGGAAAAGCGGAAGGAGCGCACTCGCCATTCCGTTTCTCGGCGTTGGATGGGGATTCATACAGCAGTTTGCCCTACAGTGTTTTATCAACCGGCGCGCGCAAATCGTCTTCGGGCCGGGTCTCAAAAGCGTTCTGCTTGTCGCCGCCGTCTTTGGCCTGCTGCACTTTCCAAATCCGGTATTGACCATCGCAACTTTCTTAGGGGGTCTGATTTGGGCTTGGGTCTATCAGCGCGAGCCGAACATTTGGGTGCTGGCCCTCTCACACTCATTGATGACGTGGCTTTTGGTTTCTACAATCCCACAGTTTCTACTCAACAGTCTGCGCGTGGGGTATAAATTCTTTGGTCTCTTCATCTAAGCTCTGTACGGGCACAACCGATACTTCAAACAGCGATAATCGAGAAAGTTTAATCTTGCTCAGTGCGTGTTGAACGGTGGTTTGCTATAATCCGGGCCGCCATGCAAGGAGAGTAGGTTAGGCGGTCGCCGCCCGCGCCTTTGGGCGTTTGGGGGGAGGAAAGTCCGAACACTACAGGGCAGCGAGCCTGCTAACGGCAGGGCGTTTGGGCAAAGCATAAGAGCGGGCGCAAAGCGCTTGACCTTTGCTGGTTTCAAACGACGACAAGTGCAACAGAAAACAGACCAGCCAGCGGGCCTTGAAAAGGGCAGCGGGTGATGGGTGAAACGGTGCGGCC
>CBDUCU010000006.1:0-22476 GCA_965365725.1 uncultured bacterium
GGGTTTTGACGGCCCCGGCGGCGGCGATGAAGTAAACATCGTCGAGCGCGGCAAGAATTACGGCTGGCCCGCAGTTCATCACCGCGAGACGCGCGAAGGGATGGAAGCGCCGCTTCTCGAATACACGCCCGCGGTCGCGCCCGGCAGCGGCATGTTCTACAAGGGGACGAGGTTCGACTCGTTCAAAGGAAATTTTTTCTTCGGCAATCTGCGCGGCGAGACGATTATCCGCATCGTGCTTGATGGACGGCGTGTTTTGAGTCAGGAAAGAATGTTTGAAAAAACTTACGGCCGCATCCGCGAAGTCGCCGAAGGGCCGGACGGCGCAATCTACTTCTCGACTTCAAACCGCGACGGGCGTGGTCGTCCTGCTTCAGAAGACGACCGCATCATGCGGATAAGCACAGATAAACGATGAACGCCGCAACGCTGCAGCGATGAATGAAAGGCAGCGTGCTTTTTATTCATCATAGCAGCGTTGCGGCGTTCATCGTTTCTTATAGTGTTCGCGTCACCTTCGCAAGCGAGCGTGGTGCGTCCGGGTCAAGACCTTTTGCATCGGCAAGCAACGCCGCGAAAAGCTGCGCCGGAATGATGTAGGGAATCGGCGCGAGTGTTTCCTCGATCTCTGCGGGAAGTGGAATCGAGCGAGTGCTTTCGGCGGCGCATCCTTCATCGCAGGTGATGACGAGCGTATCGGCGCGCAGCTCGCGAAGGCGCTTGAGTAGTTCTTTTACACCTTTGAGCGTTACGCCGGGCGGCGCAAAGACAAAGATCGGAAAATGTCTTTCGACGATTGCCAACGGGCCGTGTAGAAAATCTGCGGACGAGAAACGCTCGGCGACGACGTAGCAGGTTTCCATCAGCTTGAGCGCCATCTCGTAGGCATTTGCATAGAGCAGACCGCGCCCGACGACCACGCAATTTTCCATAAAAACGTAACGCTCGACCAATTCTTCGACGCGACCACGCAAACCAAGCGCGCGCTCAGCATATTCGGGTATGGCTTCGTAATTGAGCTTTGCTTTGCCGCCCGCAAGAGCCTCGGCAAGCATGTAGAAATGTAGAAGCTGACCGGTGTAAGTTTTTGTCGCCGCCACCGAGCGCTCGCGCCCGCCGTGCATGAGAAGCGTCTCATCAACGATTCGCGTCATCGATGAATCCGCCTCGTTTGTAATCCCTACGGTGTATGCGCCCGAGGCGCGCGCGCCGTCGAGCACGAGATTGATGTCTTCGCCCTCGCCCGATTGCGAAACGCCGACGACAAGCGCGCGCGAAAGCTTTAGTCTTGAGCCGTAAAGCGTGTGGACGGACGGAGCAGCAAGAGCGACGGGGATTCCCGTCTGTATCTCGATCAAATAGCGACCAAAGAGCGCCGCGTTGTCTGACGAGCCGCGCGCAACAAGGACGATCAGGTCGATATCTCGCCCGCGTAAATGTTGACCGAGCCGTGCGATCTTGCTGCGCTCTTCGTTGATCGTTCGTTCCAGCGCGGCGGGTTGTTGTGCGATCTCTTCGAGCATCAATGACACTTGAGCTTTGATTCTCCTTCTGAAGAATAGTGTTGGGTCGGCGTTGACACTTAAAACTGTCGCATGATAATTGTCGCCACCAATCGTCGGAATATAGCACTACTGCCTTTTCTTCGCTCGCAGTAAACGTATCTTTTATGAATTCCTAAGACCGCTTAGCACGGATGCATCGCACGCCACTCAATACGGATGCAAAAGGACGCACAGACAAATTCAGATGCGCAAATTTGAAAAGGACGAGCCTTCTTTACGCGATGAGCTGAAAACCGCCGAGCCTGTGGCCGACGTAAGCGGTGGGCGACTTGTTTCGCTCGACGCTTTTCGCGGACTGACAGTTGCCGGGATGATTCTGGTCAACAATCCGGGCACTTGGGGCGCAATCTATTCTCCACTCAAACACGCCGAGTGGCACGGTTGGACTCCGACCGATCTGATCTTTCCATTCTTTCTCTTTATCGTCGGCATCGCCATCTCGCTTGCGCTCGGACGACGCGTTGAACATGGCGGCGCGCAGAGCGATCTCTATGTAAAGATTCTTCGTCGCGCAGCGATCATCTTCGCGCTCGGCATTATTCTGGCGGGCTTTCCCTTTTTTGAGCTGTCAACTATCCGTATTCCCGGCGTGCTGCAACGCATCGCCGTCTGCTACCTCTTTGCTTCTTTCATCTTTTTGAAAACCAACTGGCGCACGCAGGTGCTTGTCACATTGAGCCTGCTCATCTTTTATTGGTTGTTGATGACGATTGTTCGCATACCCGGATACGGCCCCGGCAACATCGACGATAAGGAATGGAATCTGGCGGCTTTTATCGACCGCACGATTCTCGGCGCGCACATCTGGAAACAGGGAAAGGTCTTTGACCCCGAAGGCATCCTGAGCACCATGCCTGCGATTGCAACGACGCTGACGGGCGTGCTCGCAGGCACTTGGCTGCGACAACCAAAGGAGCATCTGGAAAAAGTTACAGCGATGTTTGTCGCAGGCGCTCTGTGCGTCGTCGTGGGTTGGTCTTGGCATTTTTGGTTTCCCATCAACAAGTCGCTCTGGACAAGCTCATACGTGCTTTTGACGACGGGGATGGCTTTGCAATTGCTCGCGCTCTGTTATTGGCTGATCGACATCAAAGGGTATCGGCGTTGGGCGACCCCATTCGTCGTCTTTGGCGTCAACGCTCTCGCAGTCTTTTTTCTGTCGGGTCTTCTGGCGCGCACAATGTCGTTGATAAAGACGACGGGCGCTGACGCAAAAGAGCAGAATCTGCAACAGCTCATCTACAAAAATCTCTTTGCTTCATGGGCCGCACCCCTCAATGCTTCGCTTCTTTATGCCGTCTGCTTTGTGTTGTTGTGGCTGGGATTGATGACGATTCTTTATCGCAAGAAAATCTTTATCAAGGTTTAGTTGAACGCCAAACGGGAAACAATTCTTAAGCTCTTAGCGAAGTAAAGAGTAAGAACTTCAAATCTCAAATTTCAAACCAAAGAATTGAGATTGAGATAGCTCAATATATCCTCTTTGTCTTCTTACAAGGTTCAAGTGAAGCGCATTTTGAAAAATACTCAACAGCTCAAAACAAACCTGCGCCTTCTCTCGTTCTTTCTTCATTTGCTGCTGCTTGTCTGGTTGCTCTCTTCCACGTTTGAAACACAGGCGACGACGCGCAAAAAAAATGTCTTACGCGTAATGACCTACAACATCCACGTCGGCATCGGTGTTGACAAAAAGCTCGACCTTGCGCGCATCGCTTCGGTTATCCGGCGTGAGAAACCCGATCTCGTCGGCCTCCAGGAGATAGATCGCGGCGTGCAGCGCACAGAGCGCGTCGATCAGATTGCGGTGCTTGCACGCCTGACACGGATGCATTACGCCTTCGCCTATAATCTTCATTATCAAGGCGGGCAATACGGCGTTGCTGTGCTTTCAAAATATCCGCTCATGCACATCGATCATCGACGCTACAGACACTTGCGCGAAGCAGAGCGGCGCGGATTTCTGCTTGTTGAGGTCGAAGTGGACGGACGAAAAATTAGTTTTGCGACGACGCATCTCGATTACAGGGAAGCCGACAATCGACTTTATGAAACGCGACAATTGATTGACGCGCTTGACGAAACAAAGTCGCCGTTAATTGTCCTCGGCGATTTCAACGACGAGCCAAACGGCTCGTCTTACCTGGAGATGCTCAAACGGTTCACTGATGCTTGGACGTTTGAAGGCTCGCAGGACGGTCTGACTTACCCCTCCGATAAACCAGTCAAACGTATCGACTACATCTTTCACGATCGTTTCTTTCGCACGCTTCGCGCGTGGATACCGAAGACCGAAGCATCCGACCATCTGCCGCTTGTGGCCGACCTCGAATTGACAGCTAAGTGACCATCACAACGCGCGCAAAATATTTGTCGGCAACCGAGAAATAGCGCCTACGGTTGTTTGTGACAAGTGTTCTATAATCGGCTTTAGAGATCATCCAAAATAACTCGGAGAGAAATATTTTAAGTGACTACAAAGGAAAAAAATGTCACTGCCGGAAAGATTGCGCGCGCCGTCAGCGGACATCTGAGCGGTGATGCGTCGGTGCCGGTCGTTGACTTGTCGCACGACTCGCGCAAGATTGTGCCCGACTCTCTCTTTGTCGCCGTGCGCGGCGCAAGCTTCGATGCGCACCGTTTCATCCCACAGGTGCTTGAGCGCGGTGCGGCAGGCATCATCTCTGAGCTTGAGCGCCCGGATGATTTTCAAGGCAGGGTCTGGATTCGCGTCGCAGACATCAGGCTCGCACAAGCTCTGGCCGCAGCCGAAGTTCACAACCATCCTTCAAAAGAATTAAATCTCGTCGGCATCACAGGAACAAACGGTAAGACGACGACGACCTATCTCGTTGCCGCGATCGGCGAAAGCGCGGGCGAGACGATTGCTTTGACAAGCACGGTCGAGTATCGCGTCGGCGACAAAAGAATCAAGGCCGAGCGGACGACCCCCGAAGCGAGCGACACGCAGCGTCTGTTGCGCGAGGCCGTCGCGGCGGATTGTCGTCTGGCGGTGATGGAATCTTCTTCGCAGGCGATTGACCTCAGGCGCTGCGACGCGCTTCATTATGCGGCGGCGGTCTTTACCAACCTGACGCGCGATCATCTCGATTATCACGGAACGATGGACGCATATTTTGCGGCCAAGCGCAGGCTCTTTGACGGAAGTCTCGGGTCAAGCCCGCGCGCTTCGATAATAAACATCGACGACGAGCGCGGAGCACAACTTGCGCGCGAGCTTCAGGCGGAAGGAGGAAAAGTTGTGCGGTATGGTCTGGGCGCGGGCGCGGAAGTGACGGCGCGCGATGTTGTGCACACGCTCGATGGGATGAGCCTGCGACTTATCACGCCGCTTGAAGAACGCTTTGTGCAATCGCCGCTCGTCGGACGACCGCACGTCTATAACATTCTTGCGGCGGCGGGGACGGGCTTGTCTCTGGGTTATTCGTTTGATGTCGTCGTCAAGGCGATTGAGAGTTGTGCTGGTGCGCCGGGTCGTTTCGAGCGCGTCGCGCACAGAGGTGATTTTGCGGTCGTCGTTGATTACGCGCATACGGACGATGCGCTCGTCAACGTCCTGCGCACGGCGCGCGATGTGGCGCGCGGGCGCATCATCACGCTTTTTGGTTGCGGCGGCGACCGCGACCGAACAAAGCGAGCACCGATGGGCGAGGCCGCCGCTTCCTTAAGCGACGTTGTCATCCTCACCTCAGACAATCCGCGCACCGAAGACCCGCAAAGGATTTTCTCCGATATCGAAGCGGGGCTGCGCAACACGGCAAAGCCTTACGAGAAGATTACAGACCGGCGCGAGGCCATCCATCGCGCAGTCCATGAAGCGCGCGCGGGCGATCTTGTCCTGATTGCGGGCAAAGGACACGAAGACTATCAGATCATCGGAAACGAGGTCTCACACTTCGACGACAGAGAAGTAGCCCTCGAAGCTCTCGCTAAAAAAGAAGGAGCACAGAGTTGAAGATCATCTTGACCGGTGCGACGGGGCTAGTCGGGACAGCGCTTGCGAAGTCTCTGCTTGCCGAAGGCCACACAATCACGGCGCTGACGCGTGGGGAAAAAAAGTCGAAGCATGAAGGTCTCGTCTTTGTGCGTTGGAATCCTGTTGCTGGAACGATTGAGACGGAGGCGTTGGAAGGCTGCGACGCGGCTGTTCATCTCGCGGGCGAGCCCATCGCGGAGGGGCGTTGGACAGATGAGAAGAAGCGCCGCATACGCGAGAGCCGTGTCAGTGGAACACGGCTTGTTGCCGAAACGCTCGCAAAGCTTGAGCGAAAACCAGAGGTTTTAGTCAGCGCATCGGCCACCGGTTTTTACGGCGAGCGGGGCGCAAACGTCTTAACGGAAGAGAGTCCGTCGGGCGAAGATTTTTTGAGCGAGGTCTGCCGCGAATGGGAGAAGGCGACGCTTGCGGCGAGCGAGGCAGGGATACGCGTCGTTCACCTGCGTCTGGGAATCGTGATTAGTAGCGCGGGCGGCGCGCTACAAAAAATGGTCACGCCGTTTAAGCTCGGCGTGGGCGGACGCATCGGAAGCGGTGCTCAGTTCTGGAGCTGGATCGACATCGAAGATGTAGTGGGAGCAATCAAGCATTCAATCAACAACAGGGAAGTGCGCGGGCCGGTCAACACGGTTGCGCCCAACCCCGTCACAAACGAAGAGTTTACAAAGACGCTCGGTCGCGTGCTCGGTCGCCCGACTTTTTTACCGCTTCCCGCCTTTGCCGCGCGGCTTGCCCTGGGCGAGATGTCAGACGCGCTTTTAGGCAGCCAGCGCGTCGAGCCAGCGCGGTTAAAAGCAAGCAATTACAGATTCGCTTATCCAGATCTTGAAAAGTCTCTGCGCCATGCGCTCGATACATAGCCTCTGGTAATCACAAATCTTGTTGGTCGAGAGGCGGCTCAACCTCAACACGCTCGCGTCCGCGGAAGAAAAAATAATAGACGGGGAAGCCTAATCCGATAAGGATAAGACCAAAGATTGCCTCGGTGGGCGAAGTTGTGAAGGTGTTAAAGAGTAGAAAGCCCGTCACGATGAGAAAGAGAATCGGAACTACCGGATAACCCCATGCGCGATACGGGCGCTCGGCGTGCGGCATTCGACGGCGAAAG
The DNA here is from genome assembly GCA_965365725.1 of uncultured bacterium. Lineage (GTDB taxonomy): Bacteria > Acidobacteriota > Blastocatellia > Pyrinomonadales > Pyrinomonadaceae > DASQDT01. The sequence continues at coordinate 6,689 of CBDUCU010000006.1, forward strand.
ACAAAGATCGACGCGGTGACGAGACCGTAAAAAATATATGAGCCGAAAACGACATAATCGGTCAGCTTATCAAAGCGTCGAAGAATGAGGACGAGCGCGCAGGCCCACAACCCTTGTGCGAGGACTGCGCGTGCCGGAACGCGCGTTCTTTCAGAAATCTTTGAAAGCTTGTCGAAGAAAAGACCATCGCGCGCCATCGCGTAAGGAACGCGCGCGCCTGTCAGCACAGAGGTGTGGAGCGTGCCGACGGATGAGGCCATCAACGCTGCCGCCACAAGGCCGGCGACAAAAGACTTCGCACTGGCGCTGAAAGGCGACATAAAGGAGTTTGTCACTTCGGCGGCAACCGATGAATTTGGCGAGACGCTCGCAATGGCTGTCGGCGACAAAGCATAAAAGTATGCTGCATTGATAAAGATGTAGAGCAGCATGATGGTAATTGTGCCGCCAATCAACGCAAGCGGCACGTTGCGTTGCGGGTTTTTGATCTCGCCCGCAACAAAGGTGACATTGTTCCAGCCGTCATAGCCCCACAACGCGCCCAGCATCGCGGCAAAAAAACCCGCCGTGCCGAGCATCGCCCCCGGATTAACGTCCGTACATGCGCCGCCCACGTTGCTTAACGCAAAGTTTCCCCAATCACCCTGCGCCAGAATAAAAGCGCCGAAGCCAATGCCGAGAACAAGCGCGATCTTAACGCCCGTCAGAACGGTTGCAACCCATCCGCTTACTTTGACGGCGGCACAGTTGAGCAGGGTGATGGCGAGAATGATGATGATCGCCGTCAACTGAACTCCGTATTGAGTTACGCCTTCGACCGCCTTGCCCGTCAAATCGTTGAGAGAAGCGGCAAAGATGAGCGCGACCGAAGCCTGCGAGCCGGTCTTGGCAATAAAGATTTGCATCCAACCGCTCAAGAACCCCGCGCCCGGCCCGTAAGCCTCGCGCATAAAGACGTATTCGCCGCCCGCGCGCGGCATCATCGAAGTCAGCTCCGCGTAAGTCAGTGCGCCCGCCAGACTCAACAATCCGGCCACGACCCACACCGTCAAAACCATGCCGGGCGTGCCCACATTGCAAGTCATCACACGAGCCTTGAGAAAAACGCCGGTGCCGATCACATTGCCGATAATTATCGAAACGGCGGCAAGCAGCGTCAGCCCGCGAACGAGCGTGATAGTTTGAGAAGGCTGCGGAGTAGTCATCAATGTTATTTCCTTGAGAGCGGCGCTTAAACTTCGCCGCGCAGTAAATCCTCGTAAGTATCGCGTGTGCGTGCCAGATCAATACGACCATCGTCGCGCACGATGACGGCGGCGGGGAGCGGTCGGCCATTGTAGGTTGTCATCTGCGCGAGCGTGTATGCGCCGCTGTTGAGAAGCGCAAGCACTTCTCCGGGCTGAACATTTGCGGGAAGCCGACGATAGTCGGGCAGTCGCCCTTCGCGCTCGATGTCGAAGTAAACATCGCCCGAATCGCACAATGGGCCAGCCACCTTGTAGTCTGCATCATGCTGCGCGTCGGCGCGCGAGGCGGAGATAAGATGGTAATACCACTTGTACATGCTCATCGAAAGCGCGAGGTTGTAGCCTGCGTCGGTCAAAAGCCACACGTCGCCGGTTTCGGGGCGGCTCTTAACATTGTGAACAGTCGTCAAAAGAACGCCCGCGTCGGCAATAACGCTGCGGCCCGGCTCCAAAACAATCTCGACGCGGTCGAGCAGATGCTCCACCCCAGCCTCGCGCGCCGAAGTTCGCGCCGCTGCGAGCGCCGCCGCCAGAACGTCCGCCGGCTCAAGCTCTGCGCCGAGCATGTCGCGCTCATGCTCGGGTAATTGTGCAGCCTGTGCACGGTCGCGCAAATAGTTGACCGGGATGCCGCCGCCAAGGTTGATGTGTTCGAGCACGTGGCCTGATTCACGATAGACGGCGGCGAGGTGCTCCCACATCGCTTTGAAGGCAGCGGCGAAAGGTTCAACGTCGGGCGTTTGCGAGCCGACGTGGATGTGTATGCCGCAGACGTGAATCAGTTCGGGATTTTTAAGCGCGCGGCGAAAAGCGTCGAGCACGTCTGAAGATGAGATTCCGAATTTCGATGTGAGAAGCGCGGTTTGCAGTCCGAGATGCGAGCGCGTGCCGATCTCAGGCACGAGGCGAAGCGCGACGCGCGCACGCTTGCCCAGTTTGCGCGCAGAGGCTTCGATCAATTCGATCTCATAAATCGAATCAACGTTGATCGAATAGATTTCAGCTTCGACCGCCTCGTCTATCTCCGCGCTACTCTTGCTCGTCCCATTAAAGACAATCTGGCGGGGCGCAAACCCCGCGCGTAAGGCCTTAAAGAGCTCGCCGCCGCTATTGACCTCGACATCTATTCCCGCATCGCGCACGGCTCGCAGCACAGAGACATTCGAGTTGGCTTTGGACGCATAGCAAAATTTGACTCGATGGCCAACGCTCTGTGCAGCATCTTTTAAGCGTGCGACATTGGCTCGGATACGCGGCTCGGAAAAGACATAGAGCGGCGTGGCATACTGGCCGACCAGAGAGAGCGCGTCAACGCCGTTAACTGAGAGATGACCGTCATTCGCTTCGAGATAATCTTGAATAGTCCATGCGGGCGCGCCTTTTACGGCGTTTGTTGACATGCGTCGTGTCTCTCCTCTATTGATTGTTTGTTTACGGACGACAGGCCTGCGAAGATAGACAGACTCCTTGCTGAGCGTCAAGTGAGAATCTATTGATGATGGAAACCGTTGTAAAAAGATCAGAGCCGGATTGGGATGCAATCCGGCGCGACTTTCCAGTAACCGACAGCGTCGCATATCTCAACAGCGCCGCGTCCGGCCCGGTGCCGCGTCCGGTTCATCAGGTCGCCACAAAGTTCTATGACGAGATGTTGGAGAGCGGCGACCATTATTGGGAGCAGTGGCTCGCCAAACGCGAGCGCGCGCGCGCAAGCATTGCGCGTTTGATAAATGCCGAACCCGACGAGATTGCTTTTACGATCAATACCTCGACGGGGATGAACCTTATCATCGACGCGCTCGAAGGCGCGGGCGATATCATTTCTTGCGAGCTTGAGTTTCCCGTGACGACGATTCCCTGGATGCACAGGGGCATGCACGTCAAACGAATCAGAGCGGTCGAAGGTGAATTGATGACGGAGGACTTGCTCGATGCGATGGACGAGAAAACAGCCATTCTCTGTCTGAGTCACGTTCAATACGCGAACGGGTTTCGCGCAGACCTTGAAGAGATTGGCAACAACAAAGGCCGACACACTTTTGTCGTCAACGCGAGTCAATCTGCGGGCGTGTTTCCCATCGACGTAAAGCGCATGCGCATCGACGCGCTTTGTGCGACGGGGCACAAGTGGATGCTTGCGGGGTACGGGTCGGGTTTTGTCTATCTGAGCCGCGAGCTGCTTGAGCGGACGCGCCCGCGCACGATCAGTTGGATGAGCGTCGAGAACCCATTCGGGATGCGCAACGACGAATATGTTTTAAGAGAAGACGCAGCACCGCGCGCCGAAACGGGCTGTCCACATTTTGCGGCAATCTTTGCGATCGGAGCGTCTGCCGATTATATGCAACAAATCGGCACAGACCGCATCGCTTTGCGTGCGCTCGAACTCAATCAAATCTTGACAGAAAGACTTGCCAGAGCCGGTTGGGAAGTTCTATCTCCGCTCAAACGGGAAGAGGCTCGCTCGGCTGAAACGCTCGTCCGCGTCGAAGACCCGCGCGCCGCCGTCCGCCGTCTCGCGCAACGCGGCGTCGCTGTCACAATCAAGCCCGAAGGCTTTCGCGTCGCCACGCATTTCTTTAATAACGAGGCGGATATTGAGATGCTGATTGATGCGCTTTATGAGATGAGTGCAACACAGAAGACCTAAATTTGACAGCTAACTATGTGTGGGATATCTTTTTCCCACTTTGGTTAATTGAAGGATTTTCAACGCCATCGCGCGGGCGTAACTCAACGGTAGAGTGTCAGCTTCCCAAGCTGAAAGTTGCGAGTTCGAGTCTCGTCGCCCGCTTTTGTTTTTCCTCAAGTAAACCTCACCATGCCGACCAATAAAAGAAAGTCTGAAATCTTGGGTATGCCATTTGGGACAGCAGGCAATCGTCTGCGCAAGATCATCCTGTTTCATCTTCTCAAAAAGTATAACGACAACAGATGCTTCAAATGTGAAAAGGTAATTGAGAGAATTGAAGAACTGTCAATAGAACACAAACAATCGTGGCAGCTCGGCGGCGCACAATTGTTTTGGGATTTAGACAACATTGCATTCTCTCATTTGAAATGTAATCGGCAGGGGGTCAGTTTGCCCGGTAGCGGAATGGCGCGTCGAAAAATCGGGCCGGAAGGGACGACTTGGTGTAATTCGTGTAAGGATTTTTTACCCGTAGCAGATTTTTATAAGAACCGTGCTCATTGGAGCGGCTACCACAATCGTTGCATTACGTGCTGCCGGAGAGACAGGCAAAATTCTAAACAGTCATAAGCTTATAGTGTTAATCACTTTACGAACGCATTTAAGGAAGCCGTTTCCCAATTATCCCAAACAAAAAGCCTTGTCTGAGTGATGGCACTATACTTGCCCACAGTCTTGACAGCCGAACAAAAACGTTTCGTTTTATTGCACAAAGAGGAGGCACAATCGATGCGGAAGTACGTGTTGTCAAACATTTGCGCACTGGCGCTTTTAGCGGGCGCGGCCTACACGGCCGAGGCTCAGCAGAATAAAGATCAACAGAATAAAGACAAATCAGTCGCTGAAAAGACGGCAGACAAGACTAAAGATGCGGGCAAAGCCGTCGGTGACAAGGTCGAGGACGTTGGCGACAAAGCCAAAGCAGTCGGAAGTGAAGCAGCGGATAAGACTGAGGACGCAGCAGGCGCGGTCGTCAAGGGTGCTAAGACGGTTGGCAGCGAGGCGGCAGATAAAGTTGAAGACGCAGGCGGCATGGCAAAGAGCGGCGCGGCTGAAGTTGGCGACAAGGCCGAGGATGTCAAAGACAAAACGGTGAAGGGCGCAAAGGTCGTCGGCAAAAAGACCAAAGAGGGCGCAAAAGAGGTTGGCGACAAAGCAGGAGATGTTAAGGACGTAACCGTCAAGACTACAAAGAAGGCAGCGCACGAAGTCGGCGATAAGACCGAAGATGCTGCGGGACAGGCTGCAAAGGGCGTGAAGGTTGTCGGTAGCGGCGCAGTAGCTGTCGGCGAAGAGGTTGGCGACAAGGCTGAAGATGCGGCAGGTCAGACCGTCAAGGGCGCGAAGAAGACCGGCAACTGGTTTAGCCGGATGTTCAAGAAGGTCTTCTAATTGAAGAAAAAATCTGATCGTTGCCAAGATGCTGGAGGAATTCGCCTTGCTCAGTAAAAATCCATTGCTCGCGCTCATCTTAGGTGCTGCATCTTTTACCGCAGCCTGCGGCGGAGACAGTGCAAATACAAACAACGCCAACACGTCAAACGCAAATATCGCAAACACGTCGAGAAGCGCAATCGACGCTCCGGCAGAAGGAGTTCGGAGCGCTCCCGGCGATTCCGAAATCCGAACCGAGACCGTCAGTGGAACGACGACCGAGACGCGAACCTTCAAAAATCAGAATAGCCCAGTCGAGAAGGTCGTCGTCACACGACGAGACGGACGACGCACGGCGCGCGTCCATTATCGTTCGGGCGAAGTTCGAGAGTTGACCACTGAAGGCGACATCGAGCGAGCGCTTGATGCTTCTGCCGACGCGCTTGTGGCGATTGGCGGCAAGGTTGTTGACGTGACGAAAGATGTCGGCTCTGAAATTGGCGACAAGGCCGAAGATGTTGGCGACAAAGCCAAATCGGTTGCGGGCGAAGTCGGCGATAAGGCCGAAGACGCAAAGGATCAAACCGTCAAGGGTGCCAAGAAAGTCGGTAGCGTAACGGCAGACAAGGCTGAGGACGTTGGCGACAAAACCGTTTCGGGAGCAAAAAAGGTCGGCAAGGCGACCGTCAAAGGCGCAAAGAAAACCGGCGGGGCGATTAAAGACGCAATAACTCCTTAGTCGTCTTTGAAGACAACCGAAAATAAAACGGGGCAGCCTATCTCTTGATGGCTGCCCTTTTTAATCTGCGAAGTCATCACAGTCAGAACAGTCAGACATTCTTTAGTTGACTGCCTAGCCGTTGCTTTCATCTTCGGCACAGATATACTTGCAATCGAAACATAGATATTGATGCCTCGGCCTGATCCATGCACTGAGAGGCGAACGAAGGAGAAGCAAAATGAGCGAGACAAAAAGTTGGACTGTTCTGTGTCCTTGTTGTGAGGCGACGATTATGGTCGATGCGCAGACCGGCGCAATCATCTCTCATGAAGAGAAAGCAAAGCCGCTCGCATCGTTTGAAGAGATGGCAAAACAGATGGAGCGGCAGAAGCAGTTGCGCGACCAGATGTTTGCGCAGGAGCTTGGGTCGCACAAAGATCGCGACCGTCTTCTTGAAGAGAAATTCCGCGAGGCCATGAAGCGCGCCGAGGGCGAAAAGGATAAGCCTTACATCAATCCGCTCGACATCGATTAATAAAACTATTTGCGGCGACGCTCTCGTCAAATCGCGTTTTCAATTATTCAAATTCATCTTGGGGAATAAAACGCATTTGAGAGCGCTGTTAATCTGAGTCGCTTGCAGACGAAGCCTTTCGCAATTCGTCCAAAACTTCCGAGAGCTGCCAATCGTTGCCGCGATAGATTTTTTTGACGCGGCCACTTGAATCGATAACGACGGTGCGGAGCGTATGCACGATCTGCTCTTTGTCTGCGAAATAGTCCATCCCAAAAAAGAGTGCGAGCTTTTTCACCTCTTCGACATCGCCCGTTGCAAACTGCCACGTCTCGAACTTCTCGTCTCCATAATTTTCCGTGTACGCGCCGCCGTATGAGCGCAAAACCTTCGGCGTGTCGTATTGCGGGTCGATGCTGACGCTTAAGAGGCGCGCTTTATCCTTGAGCGCAGAATCGTTATTGATGTCGCGCAAAAGCGCCGCAAAGCGTTGGCTGACGAGCGGGCAATAATCTGCCAGTGGACAACGCGTGTAGATAAATGTCAGAAGCAGCGCACGACCACGATATTGATTCAAATTAACAGGCTTCTCATCTTGATTGACGAGTGCGAAATCAGGCACCGGCCGGCCCGGCTCGGGTTCGGGGTTTGTGGTCGAAGGCGCGCCGCCCGGAATCGCTTTTGTGATGACGGGATTCTCAAGCCAGGAGCCTTCGTCGGCGACGACGAGCGTGGCCTGTATCTGCGCACCGGGTTCCATGACATCGAGCGCGTCTTTGTCTTTGATCTTAAAATCCATGACCATCGCATCCATCAAACCGGGCACAGGCTCATGATCGATGGCCGCCGTCTGCTCCGGCTTGTTGACCGAGATGACCTTGCCTTTCAGAACGTAGCGCTGCTCATCGCCACGATCTTTCGTGGCCGTACAACCCGATAGAAAAAGAGAGAGCGCAGAAGCAAAAGCAAGTAAGCGGATGCGCGTAAAATGACTCGACGGAAATTTGAAATTGCTCTTTCGCATGATAAAGAATTGTCTGCTAGAAAGCCGCGCGTGGCAAATCGAGGCGGTTGAAATAGGACGCGCGCTTCAACCATGCGCGTCGTCAAATTTGTGCTAGGATTCAATAATCATGTCGCAAGGAATTCAAGAGATCAATTCACAAAAAGCTGAGATGCTTGACGGCGCGCGCGTTGCCGAAGAGATCAAGCGCGAAGTCGCCAAAGAAGTCGAGATTTTATCGCGCGATTTTGGCGTAAAACCCTGTCTCGCGGTCGTCCGCGTCGGCAGCGACCCAGCTTCGGAAGTTTATGTCCGCAGCAAAATTCGCGCGTGCGAAGAGCTGGGGATTGAGTCGGAGCATCACGCATTGCCGGAAGATACTTCAAATGAGCGACTGCTTGCGCTCGTCAATGATTTGAACTCACGCGAAGAGGTTGACGGCATCCTTGTTCAACTTCCGCTTCCGCGCGGGCTCTCAGAATCAGTCGTCATCGAAACAATCGATCCGGCAAAGGATGTCGATGGATTTCATCCCGTCAATGTCGGACGACTCGCTTTGCGCAGGCCGTCTCTTGTTCCCTGCACGCCCGCAGGCGTGATCGAGCTTTTGCAGCGCACGGGTGTTGAGATGCGCGGCGCAAATGCATGCGTGGTCGGGCGCAGCCAGATTGTCGGCCACCCTGTCGCCGAGCTTCTTCTTCAACACGATGCGACGGTAACGATCTGCCATTCGCGCACGCGCCATCTCCCAGAGATAACGCGTCAGGCAGACATACTCATTGCCGCCATCGGGCGCACAGGATTTATTCGCAGCGAACATGTCAAACCCGGCGCGACCGTGATCGACGTAGGCATCAATCGTGTTTCGGACGAAGCACAAATTCGAGAGTTGTTCGGCGAGCGCGCAGAGAAGCGTCTGGAGGGCGTAAGAAAGCGCGGCTATACGATTGTCGGCGACGTTCATCCTTCCGAAGTCGAGCAGGTGGCGGGCCGTTTGACTCCTGTGCCCGGCGGAGTTGGGCTTTTGACCGTTGCCATGCTTATGAAAAACACGTTGCGTGCGGCGCGCGAGCGACGAATGAAGCAGGCCGCGAATCGCAAAGCGTAAATCGTGGCTGAACGTCTCTCAACAGGAATGAGAAATCATTAGTTGCATAGCATGATTCGATTTACGCTTTAGGCTACAAGGTATTCCTGGATGTTACGCGTAGGGCTGACGGGTTCGATTGCAGTTGGAAAGTCTTTTGTCGCCAAGACGCTCGCCGAGCTTGGTTGTCATGTAGTGGATGCCGACCGGCTTGCGCGCGAGGTCGTTGCGCCGGGTTCAGAAGGGTTGAAGGCAGTTGCGGCAGCTTTCGGCGAAGCCGTTTTGACGAAAGAAGGCGTGCTCGACCGTAAACGTTTGGGTGCGATTGTTTTCGCGGACGAGTCGAAAAGAAAAGTTCTCAACTCGATTCTTCATCCGCTTATCATCACAGCGCAGAATGATTTGTTGACAAAATGGGAGGCAGAAGATTCCGGGGGAATCGCCGTCGTTGACGCAGCGTTGATGATTGAATCGGGTGGATACAAAAGATTCGATAAACTGGTCGTTGTTCATTGTCGGCCTGAAATACAGTTGCAAAGGTTGATGGCGCGCGATAGTGCTACGGAAGAAGAAGCGCGTCTGCGCATCGCATCGCAGATGCCGCAGCAAGAGAAGCTGCGTTACGCCGATTATCAAATCGACACGTCTGAAGGTTTTGAAGAGACGCGACTTAGAACAGAGCAAGTTTATGCGGCGCTTCAAGAGCTTTCCAATTTGTCATTGAAACAATAAGAACACTTGATGAAACGCAGGGCGAGAGAAAAGTCTGAAGAAGATAGCGCGTCGTCGCGAACTCGCGTAACGCGCTTGTCTCTTGCCCTGATGCTCGCCACCACGATTTTTCATCATGGATGTTTTGAAGAGCAGAAGGGGCCGGCATTTTACGGACGCATATCTGTTCCGCAATCGAAAGAACTGCGTTGGAGCAACGGCGGCCTGCCGCGCATCTTTGACCCGGCTGTTGCCGCTTCGCCGCCTGACACAGATGCCGTGCGCGCCATTTTCGAGGGACTAACGGATTACGACCCGCAGACGCTCGAACCCGTTCCGGCGGCGGCACACAAGTGGAAGTCAGAAGAGGGCGGGCGCGTGTGGACGTTTTATCTGCGCGCGGATGCGCGTTGGACAAACGGCGATGCGGTTACGGCGCAGGATTTTGTCCGTTCATGGAAACGCACGCTTCAAATCGGCGAGCGCGCTCCGCACGCAAGGCTGCTCTTGAATATCGAAGGCGCGCGCGAGCATAGTCGCGAAGGTGAGGGCGGAAGCAAGGCCGCAGAGACGCAGAAAGGTTCGGAGAATTTTGAGCAGAGCACAGATATTTCGCCTGCACAGTCAAAACCGTTCGGCGCAATCGCGCTCGACGCGCAGACGCTGGTTGTGCGGCTTTTGCAACCGGACCAAAATTTTCCTGCGCTCGTCTCTCATCCTGTCTTTAGACCCGTCCACGAGTTGGGCGCGCACACAGATATCCTCGCGCCCTTGCCGGAAGGGCGCGAAGGCGTGGCGGGCGTGTCTGAAGAGTCGCTTATTTCAAACGGCGCTTTTCGCATCAAGATGCGTGCCGATACAGGCGTTGTTTTAGAGAAGGCCGAAACTTATTGGGATGCCGGACGTGTGAATCTTGAGCGTGTGCGCTTTGTTGCAAATAGTAATTCTGAAGAGGCGCTGGCCGCTTATCGCGCCGGTGATGTTGACGCTGTGACGAATGCGGCCTTTGAGCCGCTCGCCTTAAAGCTGCTCGCTCCATACAAAGATTTTCGACGGGGCATATATGCCGCGCTCACCTTTTATCAATTCAACACCGCGCGTGCGCCCTTTTCAGACATACGAGTGCGTGAATCTCTCGCGCTTGCGCTTGATCTCGAACGCCTGAGCGCAGACGCAATGGGCGGCGCAACCATCCCTGCGAGAAAATTTCTCCCCGTGCCTGAAGAGAATGTCGTTGGAGTCGAGCGTGTGACAGAGAAGACGAGCGACGAAAATCTAATCTCTTACGACCCGGCGCGCGCGCGCCAGCTTCTGGCCGAAGCGGGTTTCGCTGGTGGCAAAGATTTCCCGGTCATACGCCTGCTCGTCAACCGCAACGAGCAGCAACGCATTCTCGCAAACGCCGTCGCCGCAATGTGGAGAAGCGGGTTGGGGATTGAGACCGAAGTGATTTTGAAGAATTGGGACGAGTATGAGGCGGCCCTCGCAACGGGCGACTTCGATGTTGCTCGTCGAAGTCACGTTATGCAGACGCTCGACGAAGAGACAAACATGCGCGCTATGTTTGGAGACGAGACAAACGAATCAAGCGCGAGCGAAAGTCGTGCGCCGGCAGAACCGGGTGTTGCGCAGGAGACTGTTCAGCGCGAACCAATAGATGAAGCCAGTGCTATTGAAACGAGAGTTTCGTCCGCTCTGTCCGAGCATGATGCCTTGCGCGAGCTGCCCGCCATTCCAATCTATTTTGCCGCGTCATTTTCTCTCGTCAAGCCTTATATCGAAGGGTTTCACTTAAACCTTTTGGACGCGCCTTCGCTCAAACACGTCCGCGTCGATACAAGCTGGACGGTGCCGCCGACGGAAGCTTCAAAGGCTCGCGCATGGATCATCAACTAAGCTGACAGAATTTAAGCTGTCAGGCCAACAGCGCAGACGTTAACCAAAAGACGCTTGAGTTACGACCCCAACTTGCTGAAACAAAACTGAGCATAGGAGCTGACTTTGCGAGATCAAAAGCAAATTCTGTGGGCGTTCGTGCTCGGAGCGATTCTCGCAATCTTCTCACTCAATGCTGGTTGCAATGTTGGCACAGGTGATTCCGAGTATTTCGGGAAGGTCGAGCCGCCCGAAGGACAGGTGCTTCGCTACATAGCCGGAGCAGAGCCTGAAACGCTCGACCCGCAGATGAGCGCCGGGCAGCCCGAAGCGCGAATTTTTATGGCGCTCTATGAAGGGCTCGTCGAATATCATCCAAAGACGATGCAGCCCATCCCGGCCATCGCCGAGCGCTGGACGGTCAACTCTGATGCAAGCGAGCTTGTCTTTCATCTACGCAAAAACGCAAGCTTCTCAAACGGCGACCCCGTCACGGCCCACGATTTTGTTTATACAGTTCGTCGCGGCCTCACGCCCAAGCTGGCATCACGAACGTCATTCTTCGCATGGGAGATCAAGTACGCCAAAGCCTTTAACGAGGGCGGCGCTTTTGTGCGTGATGCTACAACCGGAGAATTTCTTCGCGCCGAAGAATCAAATCAGGAGCCCAGACAGACAGAGGTGCTCGCACGGGAGACGGAGTTTTCAAAATTCATCAATGCTCCTGCGCGTCTCGTCGTCCCTGTTGACGAAAAGGCGCGTGAGAAAGTATTGAAAGCCAATCCGAAGCTGCAAGGTTTGATCGAGGGCAAGGAATTTGTGCCCGTCAAGGCGGAAGATGTCGGAATTGAAGCGGTTGACGATTACACGCTTCGCATCACGCTGGCGCAGTCTGCGCCATACTTTCTCGGAGTTTTGCCGCATCCGTTCTTTCGCGTCATTCAACAAAAAGCTGTCGAGCAATACGGTGCGCATTGGGCAAAACCGGGCCGGCTCGTCGCAAGCGGGGCGTTCCGCCTTGTCGGACATCGCCCATACAACGAGCTCGTTGTCGAGCGCAATCCCAATTATTGGGACGTTGACAACGTGCGTCTTGAGAGAATCGTCTTCTACCCGCTTGAGATACAGACGACGATGCTCAATCTCTACAAAGCGGGCGAAGTGGACGCAGTCTTTAATCACACCGTCCCCGCAGCTTGGCTGACGGCAGGCGTTCGACGGATGAAGGACTACATGGACGCGCCCGAAAACGTCAACGAGTATTACATCATCAACACGACGAAGCCGCCAATGACGGATGCGCGCGTTCGTCGTGCCTTCGCGCTTGCCATCGACCGTCTAGGACTTGCCGAGTTTCGCGTCGTCGCCAAGCCGCTCGCCGCTTTTGTTCCCGAAGGCATCTATCTCAACTACCCGCAGCCAAAGATTGAGATGTTTAATCCCGCGCGCGCCAGGCAGTTGCTGGTTGAGGCAGGATACGGCGACGCTTCCGGCAACTTCGACCCGCAAAAGTTTCCGGTCAACCAGTTGGAGATAACATACAACACGGGCGAATCGTCGCAGGCCAACGCTGAATTTATACAGGCACAGTGGAAGCAGAATCTCGGTCTGACCGTACAGCTGCGAAGCGTCGAATGGAAGACCTTTAGCGAGCTTCGCTCTAAGCTCGAATACAAAGGCTTTGCACGGCAGGGTTGGGCCGGTGATTACATGGACCCGAACGCTTTTCTCTCGCTCTTTACTTCGGCAGGCAAAGAGAACGGCACGGGCTGGTTAGATCAGAAGTACGTCGAGATGCTTGCCCGGGCTAATCGTGAACCCGATCAGGCAAAGCGTTACATAATGCTCGCCGAAGCAGAAAGCTACATGCTTGAGGCGCAGCCCGTCATCCCGCTCTACACGCCCGCGACGAGCTGGATGAAAAAACCCTACGTCAAAGGTCTCTACCCGAATCCCGCGACGCTTCATGCATGGAAGTTCGTCTATATCGAGCATGAAGCGGCGAAGTGGGATCGTGCGATGCCCGATATGACAAACGACCTGATCGGCGATTGAGCGAAAGGCAAGTGAAGATGTTGCGCTTTATCATCCGACGGCTCATCGTCATGATTCCGTTGGCGCTTCTGGTTGTGACGATCACGTGGGCGCTTGTTCGTCTCGCTCCCGGAAATTTCTACACGGGCGAGAAACAGATGCCTGCGGCGGTCGAAAAAAATCTGCGCGAGAAATACGGACTCGACCGCCCGCTCTATGTTCAATACTTAAAAGTTATCGGCAACGTCGTCCGGCTCGATTTCGGAACGTCGCTCAAATACCAGAATGAATCCGTCAATGACATACTCAAACGAACGCTCCCCGTCTCGGCGACGCTCGGTCTCCTGGCTTATCTGCTTGCGCTCGTCGTCGGACTTGTAGCCGGGACGATGGCGGCGCTTCGACAAAACACGCGCATCGATTATGCATCGATGGCGATAGCCATGCTCGGCATCAGCGTGCCCAATTTTGTGCTTGGCCCCTTGCTCGTAATGATCTTTTCGCTTTCGCTCTACTGGCTTCCGCCCGCTCGTTGGAACGGGTTTCCGAGTTGGAATCTGGTTCTTCCCGTCGTGACTCTGGCAGCAATTTATACGGCTTACATCGCGCGTCTGACGCGCGCAGGGATGCTCGAAGTCCTCCGCGCGGACTATATCCGCACGGCGCGCGCAAAAGGTCTCAGCGAACGCGCCGTCGTCATGCGACACGCCTTAAGCGGAGGGCTTCTGCCGGTCGTTTCATTTACCGGCCCTGCGCTGGCCTTACTCGTTGCCGGCACGGTCGTCGTCGAGCGCATCTTCGCCATGCCGGGGCTTGGCAACTATTTCATCAACGCAAATCTTAATCGCGACGAGCCGCTTATCATCGGCATCGTCGCATTTCTCTCAATCATTCTCCTCGTCTTCAATCTACTCGTTGACATCGCCTACGCCTACATCGACCCGCGCATACGCTATTGAAACCAATGAGCGACGAACACAGCCCCGGATTGCAGGGTAAGCGGGCGACCAAACATGCGGAAGGCGACGACGGCGCAACAACCGGCAAGCCGACGCTTACGCCGCCTGGCTCTGCCTTGTCGCTCTCTGCGCGCTCACGCAAAGGAGATCAGATTCACACTGCGCCGGAACTCGCCATCGGTGAGGCGGATCTTGATACGAGTGGTGATGAAGAAACTACGGGCACATCGCTTTGGCGCGATGCATTCAGACGACTGAAAAAGAATAAGCTGGCGATCTTCGGAAGCATTGTCGTCATTAATATTATTCTGCTCTCAATTGTCGGCCCTTTTATCGTCGAGGCTGCGACCGGGTTTACTTACGACAAACAACCCTCTGAATCAAAAGAGCGACGCGCACGCCCGCCTTTCACAAATGCGGAAGGCGAATTTGCCTTGACGCATCCGATGGGAACAGACCCTTCGGGCCGAGACGTGTTGGCGCGCGTTCTGCAAGGCGGACGAATCTCACTCGCCGTCGGTGTGATCTCGACATTTATCTCGCTTCTCATCGGAATCGTATATGGTGCGACGGCGGGTTACGTGGGCGGTCGAACGGATGACGTTTTGATGAGGATCGTTGACGTGCTCTATGCTGTTCCATACATGCTGATCGTCATCGTGCTGCTTGCGCTTTTCGGCAGTCAGACTGCTTTCGGGCAAATCTTTCTTCTGTTTGCGGCGCTCGGCGCTGTTTCCTGGTTGACGATGGCGCGCATTGTGCGCGGGCAGGTGCTCTCGCTTAAAAATCATGAGTTCGTCTTAGCGGCGCGCGCCGGCGGCGTGACGACTCCAAACATCGTCTTTCGCCACATCGTACCGAATGCGCTTGGGCCGGTCGTCGTCTACGCGACCCTGACCGTGCCGCAGGTTATGCTCTCCGAAGCATTTCTCTCATTTTTAGGTCTCGGCGTGCAGGCTCCATATGCCTCCTGGGGAAGCCTTGCGCGCGAGGGCGTGGAAAATATCGCTGTCTTTCCCTGGCAGCTAATTTTTCCCGGCACGACGATGGCGCTCACGCTCTTCTCATTAAACTTTTTAGGCGACGGTCTGCGCGATGCGCTCGACCCGCAGATGCGTAAATCCTGAATCGAGCGTCGCAATAGTGAATAGATTCGGTTGACGCGCAATCGCCTTTCGAGACAGCTTTCAACTTAAATGACACGGCAAGCCCAATTGACGATTCACAATTCAGGATTGACGAGCGACAAATGAGCATTCTTCTTTCAGTCAGAAATTTGCAGACCCACTTCGAGACGGAAGACGGCGTGGTCAGGGCGGTCGATGGTGTCAGCTTTGATCTCGGTCGCGGCGAGACGCTTGGGATTGTCGGCGAGTCGGGTTCGGGAAAGTCTGTAACAAATCTTTCGCTCTTGCGGCTGGTGCCGGAGCCGCCGGGAAGGATAGTCGGCGGGGAGATCATTTTTGACGGGCGCGACATGTTGACGCTTTCGCTGCCAGAGATGCGAAAGCTCAGAGGTAAGCGCATCAGCATGATCTTCCAAGACCCGATGACCTCGCTCAATCCATTTA